>DATGSA010000121.1:0-13604 GCA_035303085.1 Flavobacteriaceae bacterium | reverse complement strand
GGCGGATAAAGAGCCCGACAAACTTCTTTTAAATAATCTCCAAAAATAAAAAAAGGCCTCCGAATCTCTCAGAAGCCTTGGTAGTAGTCCGCCCAAGGCGGAGATTCGAACCAGCGTCCGCCTCAGGCGGATAAAGAGCCCGACAAACTTCTTTTAAATTATTCTCCAAAAATAAAAAAAGGCCTCCGAATCTCTCAGAAGCCTTGGTAGTAGCGGGGGCCGGATTCGAACCAGCGACCTTCGGGTTATGAGCCCGACGAGCTACCTACTGCTCTACCCCGCGATGTGATTTGCAAATGTAAGACATTTATTTCCATTCACCAAATATATTTGAAGACAATTTCATTTTCTTTTTTCAACAGTTGAAATTCAATTCAGCGACAAAAACATTAAGAATAAAAAATTCGTTTATTCGATTGGTCTTTCTATATTTGGACTAACAAACGTTAGTGACTATGATAAAATATTCTGTCGAACACTTAGAATTAAGTGAATTACGCGAGCTGCAGTCTGATCGATTAAAAAATCTTGTCGAATTTCTGGAGAAAAAATCAAAATTTTACCCTGATAAATTTAAGGAGTTAGGCGTATCTTCTTCTGATATAAATTCTATTGAAGATATTACCAAACTTCCTATTACCTATAAACAGGATCTGCGTAAAACCTACCCTTTTGGGATGTTGACCGTTCCTAAAAATCAGTTACAACGTATTCATTGTTCCAGTGGAAGTACGGGAAAACCGACTGTAGTGGGATACACAAAAGAAGATGTAGATCTTTTTAGTGAAGTCGTAGCCCGATCTTTAAATGCCGCGGGAGCTCAACCGGGGATGCAATTACACAATGCTTATGGTTATGGGATATTTACCGGTGGTTTGGGCTTGCATTATGGAGCAGAGAAATTAGGAATGCATGTCTTGCCCATTTCAGGGGGAATGACTTCTCGACAAGTAGAATTGATTATGGATTTTAAACCGGAAGTAATCTGTTGTTCTCCTTCTTATGCGCTAACAATAGGAGAGGAAATGTCCAAACGCGGTTTATCCCCCAAAGATTGTAGCCTTAAATATGCCGTTTTAGGCTCAGAAGCTTGGACGGAAGCGATTCGAGATCACGTCGAGGCAACTTTAGGGGTGCAGGCGACAAACATTTATGGATTAAGTGAAATCATCGGTCCTGGTGTGGCCAATGAGGATTGGGAAGAAAAAGCAGGTTCCTATATATGGGAAGATCATTTTTATCCGGAAATTTTAGATCCAAAAACAAAAAAACCGGTCCCCTTAGGCGGACAAGGTGTTTTGGTGTTGACTACATTGACAAAAACAGGAATGCCCCTACTGCGGTATTGGACTAACGACATTACCAGTCTTTATTATGATCACGGTGCTAAACGAAATATGATTAAAATGAATCCGATTGTAGGTCGATCAGATGACATGCTGATTGTTCGCGGTGTGAATGTTTACCCCAGTCAAATTGAAGAAGCTTTTGGTCATGTTGAAGGTGTTGTCCCAAATTATTATTTGACTCCACTGGAAAAACAGCACATGATTGTTCAATTGGAAGTTGATTTGGAAGTTTCTGACCAGATGATAAAAGACAAGAACCTAAAAAAGGGAGAACGAAGATATAAAGAATTCATTCAAGAATTTACCGCCAAAGTACAAGCGGAAATCAAAAAGAGAGTAGGAATTACTACGCGGGTGAAAGTTCACCCACAAGATACGTTACCTAAAACTACAGGAGGAAAAATCGATCGGGTTTTAAGTAAAAAACAAATGGCGAATTTATAAAGTCAATTGATCGCAATAGTTAGACAAAGCCGGGCATAATTTTATGTCCGGTTTTTTTTATGCCGATGCTCCACCCAATTCAATACTTCTTGATTAAAACTTTTCTTTCCTTCTATGAAATTAGGGCGGATGGGAAGAAAATATAATTTCTCTGGCGAAATAAAAGATTTTAATCGCATAAAATCCTTTTCTGTGGTAAGAATAAATTCATGACTTTCTATTTGTTGAATTTCTTTTGAATTGAAATTATGATGATCCGGGAATTTTAAATGTTGGAAATCCAATGATTTTTCTTGTAGAAAATCAACTAAAGGTTTTGGTTTCGCAATTCCGGTAACCAAAACAAAACCTTTTGGTAAAGCCTCCAATGAAAGTTGATTTATTCCATTTGAAAGATAGTCAGCATATTCTATAAAAGAGAAATACAGAGATTGACAAGGTTTTAGCGACAGCTTTTTTTCAATGATTCGCCTATTGTTTTTCGATAGGTTTTTTGGGGTTTTAGTGACCACAACAATATCTGCTCGTTTGGCTCCTGCTCTTGGTTCACGTAAATTCCCCGCAGGCAACATCCAATCGGTTTTATATAAATTATCGTAAGCGGTCAATAAAATGGATAAGCCGGGCTTAACCTTTCTGTGTTGAAAAGCATCATCGAGCAAAATAACTTCCGGCTGATTATCAAGTTTCTTCAGTTCCGCAATGCCTCTTTGTCTGTTTTCGTCAACAGCTACAGCGATCTCAGGAAATTTCAATTTGAATTGAAGTGGCTCATCCCCGGTGTCTACAGCATCTTCATTTCCTTTTAATAAATAAAAACCCGAAGTCTTTCGTTTATATCCGCGACTTAAAGTGGCAATTTCATAATCGTTTTTTAGCAACCTTATCAAATTTTCTATCATCGGAGATTTTCCTGTCCCGCCCACGCTGAGATTACCGACAGATATTACCGGAAAGTCATATGCCTGATGGGAAATCCAATTCCAGTCAAAAAACTTATTGCGCACCCAAACAATTGCTCCATAAAGCAATGAGAAGGGCAATAAAATTTTTCTAAGATTTTGCATGTTGGCGAAGATAAAATAATTCAACTTAGTTTTCCGCCTATTTCTTAATTACCACAAAAAATCATAATTTTCATATACCTAAACTGCTTAGGTATATAAATATTTTTATCTTTGTGTTTATAACTCAAACTTCTTGATTTTGTATAAAGGGAATTTAGATACCATAATATTAAAACTCTTATCAGAAAATGACAAGATGTATGGCTATGAGATCACAAAAAAAGTAAAAGAATTAAGTCATAATAAAATTATAATTAAAGAAGGAGCGCTTTATCCGGCCTTACACAGATTAAAATCAAAAGGTTTTTTGGAAGTCGAAACGCTGAAGGTTGATAACCGTTTGAGGAAATATTACAAACTCACCGAAAACGGAAATAAAGAAAGCATTACAAAAACTGCTGAGCTCAAAGAATTTATAGAAACTATGCAATTATTGTTGAATCCAAAGTTAAGCTTTAAATAATTAATTGATGATGAGAAAAGTAAGCCAACAGGAAATAGAAAAACTATATCAATTCACCCGTCAACATTATGTGGAGTATTTCGATTTACAAACCGAGTTAGTCGATCACCTTGCCACAGGGATGGAAGAAAACTGGTCGGAAAATCCTGAAATGAATTTTGAAGAGAACTTACAAAAGGAATTTGAAAAATTCGGGGTTTATGGTTTTATGCATGTAATTGAAAGTCATCAAAAGGCCATGAATAAAAAATATTGGAAAATTTTATGGAGAGAAACCAAAAGTGAGTTAGCCAACCCGAAGATTTTATTTTTCAGTTTATTATTATTTCTGCTCCCGTTTGGATTATCTTTTTCTAAATTGGGAATAGATATTTTGCAAATAACTTTATTCCTCTTAACTGTTTTCGCTGTAGTTTATACCTTCAGACAAAACAAAAAACAAGCGCATAAAAAGAAAACCAACCAAAAAGTTTATCTGTTAGAGGCCATGATTTCGAATGCACAATCCAGCACTTTACTTTTCATGCTCTCTTATCAAGTTGTTTTATTTATAGGAAGCAGGGAAAGTTTTGAGCCAAACATGTTATATTCTTTTTTGATTGCTTTGGCAGTCAGCTTACCTTTTTTGATAATTTATTTAACCATAAAAGTACTTCCGCAGAAAAAAGAAGAGATTTTGAAAGAAGTTCACCCGGAGCGGATTTTACTCACTTAAAGTTCTATTTCATTTTACAAAATCCTTGAATTTCCTTCTAAAAAAACTATATTGGTTGAAGATTCTAAAAAACACAATTTAGATTTATGAAAATCAAAGATATACTCACAGAAATAGAGAAACTTGCCCCACTTCCCTATGCGGAAGATTTTGACAATGTCGGTCTTTTAGTCGGCGACAAAAATGCTTCGGTAAAAGGGGTTTTAATTGCTCACGACACTTTGGAAGAAGTCGTCCAAGAAGCTATCGACAAAAAATGCAATTTGATCATCAGTTATCATCCCATTATTTTCAAGGGATTGAAAAGTTTAACCGGAAAAACATATGTCGAACGCGCGGTGATTAAGGCCATCCAACATGACATTGCTATTTACGCCACGCATACCGCTTTAGACAATTCTTTTGACGGAATGAATGCGATGATCTGTAAAAAACTGAACTTAAAGAACCGGGAGATTTTAATTCCTCAAGCCAAAACGATTAAAAAATTAGTGACTTATGTTCCTAAAAAACAAGCAGACCGTGTTCGTCAAGCTATTTTTGATGCCGGAGCCGGCAATATCGGTAATTACGATAATTGTAGTTTTAACTTGTCCGGATTAGGCAGCTTTAAAGGGAATGAAGCCTCCGATCCGACTGTAGGAGAAAAGGGGGAAATACATTTTGAAGAAGAAATTCAATTAAATATAACTTTCCCAAGAGACAGAGAAAGCGCTGTCATCCAAGCACTACTCTCCACTCATCCTTATGAAGAAGTGGCTTATGAGATTACGGAGTTGGAGAATAAAAATCAACATATTGGAATCGGGATGATTGGCGAACTCGATCAAGCTGTTTCAGAAACAGATTTTCTAAAAAACTTAAAAGAAACTTTTAATTTAAGTGTGATTCGGCACAGCAGATTACTGGATAAGAAGATTGGGAAAGTTGCCGTTTTGGGTGGCAGTGGCTCGTTTGGTATCGGAGCTGCAAAACAAGCGGGAGCAGATATATATGTCACCGGAGATTTGAAATATCACGACTTTTTTATGGCAGAAAATCAGATTGTTTTAGCCGACATCGGGCATTATGAGACCGAACAATTCACAAAAGAGCTTTTACAGGCTTATCTTACAAATAAATTTCGTAGTTTTGCAATCGTTTTATCGGAAGAAAATACCAATCCAATTCAATATACCTGATTATGGCAAAGAAAAAGAAAGAAATGACGAATGAGGAGAAGCTAAGAGCGCTTTATAATTTGCAATTAATAGATTCACGCATTGATGAGATCCGCAACCTCAGAGGGGAATTACCTATAGAAGTTGAAGATTTGCAAGATGAAATTGCTGGTCTGAACACGCGATTAAGTAAACACGAGCAAGAATTAGAAGATACTGAACAGCAGATTAAAGACAAAAAAAACTTCATTGAAGAAGCTAAGGTTTTGATGAAGCGGTATAAAAAGCAACAAGAAAATGTGCGTAATAACCGTGAGTTTAATGCACTTGACAAGGAGATTGAGTATCAAGAATTAGAAATTCAATTGGCTGAAAAACATATCAAGGAGTTTCGTGCTCAGATTGAACATAAAAAAGAAGTTATTGAAGAGACGAAAGAAACCATTGCTAATTATGAAGAACACTTGTCTCATAAAAAGAAGGAGCTCGACACCATAATGGCCGATACGGAGAAAGAGGAAAAAGATTTATTGAAAAAATCTGAAGACTACAAAGCAAAACTCGAAGATCGTTTGGCTAAAGCTTATACTCGTATCCGCAACAGTGTAAAAAACGGGATTGCTATTGCTCCTATTGAACGCGGAGCATCAGGTGGTTCTTTTTTCACCATTCCACCACAAGTTCAAATGGAAATTGCTTCGCGAAAAAAAATAATTACCGACGAGCACAGCGGGCGAATCTTAGTCGATGCTGAATTGGCTAAAGAAGAAGAGGAAAAAATGGCAAAACTTTTTGGATAATTAATCCTACCTAGAAATAATCATAACCTATCGAAATCCGCATTTTAAAACAAATGCGGATTTTTTTTGTCTTTTCAAACTTGTTTAAAAAATAATCTCTTCCCCTCTAACTTTTTCTAATCCTTTCCTTTATAAATAATCCCCTGAAAAAGTTGCAATACAATAATCTTTCTCTATTGGCGAATAGTTATATTTAATATAAAACTACTTGCCACAAGGTAAATTAATCTTAGTTTAGAGATTAAATTAATCCTTAAAACTTAATATATTATGAGTTACCTTAATTTAAACAAAGAAAAAGCACAAGCGGTTGCTAACGAATTGAATACCTTGTTGGCGGATTACCATTTATACTATCAAAAGCTTCGTAACTTTCATTGGAATATCGTTGGTTCTTACTTTTTTGAACTGCACGAAAAGTTTGAAGAGATGTATAACGATGCTCAAGTAAGAATTGACGAAATTGCAGAACGCGTATTGACTTTACGCTATACTCCGACCAGCAATTTTTCTGATTATCTCGAGATGGCTCATGTAAAAGAATCACCTTCTGACTTAGAAGATAAAGAGATGATGAAAACTTTACTGGAAGATCACGGTAAACTTCTCAAGCAAATGGCCAAAGTAATGGATGCTGCTGATAAAGCAGAAGATGAAGGTACTTTGGATCTCATTGGTGGCTATATTGCAGATCTTGAGAAAACCAGCTGGATGTTAGACGCTTGGACAATGAAAAAGACAGAAAAACACAAGGTTTTATAAGAAACCTAACAAGTTACGCTATGAGCTGATCAGATAAGCTCTAAGCAATTCACTTTTTGGAGTTGAAAGTTCAAATTTTCAACTCCATTTTTTGTTGAAGTATTTATTTTAATAACACAGGTTATTTTACCTGCGGATGCTCAATTAAATGATCGACAAAAAACCGCCATCTTTTCTGTTGAATATAGGGGTAATACTTTTTCGGATAAGCGTGTCGTGCACTGGGTACGATTAACAAATCGAAATATTTCCCTGCTTTGATCAGAGCTTCGCTTAATTTAATGGTAGCGGAAACATTGACATTTTCATCTAGAGCTCCGTGAATCAGTAAAAGGTTTCCCTTCAATTTGTTCGCTAATGTAATGTTGGAATGATTGTGATAGTATTCATCTACCGGCCAGCCAACATACAATTCCGGCCACCAAGCTTTTTCCATTCGCCAATCGTGATCTCCGGCTGAGGAAACGGCCACTTTATAAGTTTCATTAAAAGCTATTAAGGCATGCGCTGCGTCATAACCTCCTGCGGAATGCCCATAAATTCCTACTCGAGTGGTATCGATCCAATTATATTTTCTTCCTAACTGTTTAATGGCCAACTCGTGATCTATTAGATTATCTCCCATATTTTTATAAGACACATCTTGAAAAGCTTTCGACCTGCCTGCGGTCCCCATTCCATCAACTTGCATGACTACAAACCCAAGTTCAGCTAAGGCTTGATTGGAGTTGTACAAACCATAAACTCCCTTGGAAAAAGTATTTGGAAACACGTTTGTATGCGGACCGGTATAGACATATTCAATCAGGGGGTATTTCTTGTCAGGATCAAAATCTGTCGGCTTCCATAAAGCTCCGTAAAGTTCTGTTTTTCCATCTTGGGCTATTGCGGTAAATAACTGCGGAAAATCCCATCCCATTTTTTGCAAATCTTCAATATCTGCTTGTTCAATTCTCATTAAAACTTCACCCTCTTCCGTACTTCTCAACAATGTATAATTGGGTTGTTTTGCGGTGGAAAGATTATCTAAAAAATAATTTCTGTCAGGAGAAATATAAACTTTATGGTTGACCGCTTCAGGAGTCAATAACCGAAGATTATTTCCATCAAAATCAATTTTATACAGCATTTTATAATAGGGATTTACATCAGTTTCTCTACCCATAGCCGTAAAGTAAACTTTTTCATTGTCCACATCAATCGATTTTATATCGTTCACTACAAATTCACCTTTGGTCAATTGCTTCAATTTTCCGCTATCCCAATCCAAAACATAAAGTTGTTTCCATCCGGTTTTTTCAGAAGTTAAAAAAGCGAGGTTTTTATCTCTTACAAATCTAAATCTGGTGTGGTAATCAATGTTGGTTTCACTTTCTTCGGTATAAACTATACGCGTTTTTCCGGTATTTGGATTTACTTCAATAAAATCTTTTTTCTTAAATCCACGATGATCGTATGTCCCATAAATCATTTTGCTGTTGGAGGACCATGATAAATCTCTTCCAAAATCCAATCGATGCGGTTGAGGATCCAAATTTAATTTTGTCATTTCCAAACTTTCCACATCAAAGACGACCGGATAAAGTTTGACGAAATTCATATCTCCCGGGGAAGGACGAAAATAAGAAACCAACTCTGCCCGATACAAACTATCTTGAGACCAATCTAACATATACATCTTATCCGCTTCCCGCATATCGGTAATTTGGGTTAGAATTTTCTTGCTATCCGGAGACCATTTCACTTTTAACCGCGGTTCGGGATATGCATTTTCCCCCTTCATAGTTTGACTCCAACCATAAGCACTTCCATAAATATAGTCTTTCTCTCCATCTGTCGATAAAGCTTTTACAGTATTGGTATTTCTGTTTTTCAAATACAAATTGTCCTCTTCAATATAAACTTCGTATTTTTTATCCGGTGAAACAGAAATGCTTTTATCTCTTCTCTTATAGTAATCCTTCAAAGGCGAAATTTTATAGCTTTTAAGATTTATCCCATATCTACTATTTTTGAAAACAAAATTGAATTCATCTTTATTTCTCCAATGTATAATCCTAATCGGAAGTTTTTTGTGATTGATTTCTTCTTCAGTTAATTCAGACAAAACATCTGCCAGTTTCTTTTGATCAAAACTCTTTTGTTTTTTAAGCTCTTTAAAATCCACAGAGAAATATTCAAACCCATTCCTGGTTTTAATTCGGTAAGCAAATCCTGAATTATCCCCAAACAACTGCGGTTTCACTTCCAAGTTATACGTTTTTTTATTAATACTATCCCAAACAAAATTCTGAGCGCGTTCAAAACGCTTTTCCATAATAGAATCGGCATTGGATTGTGCAGAGAGTTGAAATGAACCAACCCACGTACAAATCAGTACGCTAAAAATATTAAATACCAGCGGGTTTTTTTTCAATAGCATATTTTCTTGATATATTTTTATAATTTTTCAGAAAATTAATAGAAACTAAACAGCATTTACTGTTATTGTTTAGACAAGCAATATCGTTAAATAATAAACTAAATGTAATCAATTTCATTCTAAAATTTCCATATCTTTGGTAGGTAACCTTCAATTTAAATTTCATGAAAAGCTTAAAATTAATATTGTTTTTCTTTCTTGGCTTGGTAATTCAAACGTCTTGGTCTCAAAGGAATCTGACGTTAAAGCCGGAATCGAAATACGAGGTAATCTCCGAAATGGAAACCAATACCACTATGAGTATGATGGGCCAGGATATGGATATGAAACAAGAGCAAAACTCCACTTCCATCCTTGAAATTACTGCTGAAGAAGAGGATTTATATAATTTCACTGTAGAAGTTGTAGCTATTACTGCCAAAATAAGTCAGATGGGACAAGAAGAATCTTATGATTCAGCAGATGAGGAAAGTCAAAAAGGACCTTTGGGCGTTGCTTATAATGACCGTTTAAACGACAAAAAACATTTCAAAATAAGCAAACAAGGTGAATTGATTAATCCTGAGGAAATCGAGGAAGAAATCGCAGGTGAAGCTTTTGGAGAACTTCAGCAATATTTCTCTTTTTTCATCCCTCTTCCCGATGATATTGCAGTCGGAAAAACTTGGACAGATAATCAAACTGTGGAAACCGATGAGCTCAATCTAAAGTCAGATAAAACCTATACAGTGATCTCGATTGACGGAGATTTAATCACCTTAGGACTAAAAGGAACTATAAATATGCGTCAGAATATGGTAAATGAAGGAGCAACCGTAAAGACCAATCTCCGTGGAACCACTTCAGGCGAAACAATTGTGGACAAGGCTAATAATATTATCAAAAGTGATCATAGTTTCACACAGTTTGAAGGAAATACGCAAGCATCAGGAATGGATATACCGATTTCTATGAAAACAACTGTCAAAAACAGCGTAAAAGAAATCAAGTAGTATTAACTTTAAAAGAGATAAATTCAGTTCGAAAACACCCATAAGTTAAGACGCCAATAAAGAAATCCATTTGGCAAAGAAAAAACTCAAAAAAACCCTTCCTCGGTCAACTCTGATTTTGTCATTGCAATTATGTCAGTTAATCAGAGCGAGAATGCTTATTTTTACGTTTTGAATTTTAAAATCAATTGTTTTGTCCAAAAAGAAGTCTCCTAAGGTTACGCCATTAATGAAGCAGTATAATCGGATCAAGGCGAAATATCCGGATGCTGTTTTATTATTTAGAATCGGCGACTTTTATGAAGCTTTCGGGAAAGACGCTATAAAAGTTGCAGATATTCTCAATATTGTTTTGACCAATCGCAATAACGGTGATTCAAAAATAGAATTGTCGGGTTTCCCCCATCACGCTTTAAACACTTATTTACCTCGATTGGTAAAAGCAGGAGAACGCGTGGCGATTTGCGATCAATTAGAAGATCCTAAAACCACTAAAAAGATTGTCAAACGCGGAGTAACTGAAGTGGTTACCCCCGGAGTTGCTTTAAGCGATGATGTTTTACAGAGCAAAACCAATAACTTTTTAGCGGCGCTTCATTTTTCCAAAACCCAAATAGGAGTTTCATTTTTGGATGTTTCTACAGGAGAATATTTAATCGCACAAGGCGCTAAGGATTATATTGATAAATTATTACAGAACTTTAACCCAAGCGAAGTGTTGGTTTCCAAAAGTATGAAATCAAAATTCACCGAATCATTCGGCAGTGATTTTCATGTTTTCCTCAAGGAAGATTGGCTCTATAAACCGGATTATGCACGGGAAAGTTTGAACAAGCATTTCCAAACTAAAACGCTTAAAGGTTTTGGAATTGACCATTTAGAAGAAGGAATTATAGCTGCGGGAGTCATCTTACATTATTTGGAAGAAACCCAGCATCGTAAACTTCAGCACATCTCCTCAATTTCTCGTATTTCTGAAGAAGATTATGTTTGGATGGATCGGTTTACCATGCGTAATTTGGAGTTGTATCAAGCCAACACCCCACAAGCGGTAACGCTTATCGATGTTATTGACAAAACAATTTCTCCAATGGGCGGTCGACTTCTAAAAAGATGGCTGGCACTTCCTTTAAAAAACATCGAGCAGATAGAACAACGCCACCAGAGTGTGGAGTTTTTACTTAAAAACGCGGAATTAAAGGAAAATATTCAAAAACAGATTAAGAAAATCGGAGATCTGGAAAGATTGATTTCAAAAGTAGCTACTCAGAAAATCAATCCCAGAGAAGTGATGCAACTTAAAAACTCTTTAGATGCCATAATTCCTATAAAGGACAAAGCAAGTGCTTGTAATTGTGAGTCGTTAAATGTAATTGCAGAAAACCTACACACTTGTGATTTACTTCGTCAAAAGATTGGAGAAGCTTTACAAGACGAGCCACCGGTCAATATTCAAAAAGGAAATACGATTGCCGAAGGTTTTTCTGAAGAATTAGACGGACTTCGAGAATTAGCTTTTTCAGGGAAAGACTATCTCAATCAAATGTTGCAAAGAGAAATTGAGGAAACAGGTATCAGCAGTTTAAAAATTGGTAATAACAATGTTTTCGGGTATTACTTAGAAGTGAGAAATACCCATAAAGATCGCGTTCCTGAAAATTGGACACGCAGACAGACTTTGGTTAATTCTGAAAGATATATCACAGAAGAACTCAAAGAATATGAAACCAAAATCTTAGGAGCGGAAGAGAAAATTCAAATTCTCGAACAAGAACTTTATCAAAAGTTAGTGTTTTGGATGAATGATTATATCCAAACCGTTCAGCAAAACGCAGCATTAATCGCACAGTTGGATTGTTTATGCGGATTTTCTCAACTCGCTTTGGAAGAAAATTACGCCAAACCTCAACTCACCAAAAATTATGAAATAAATATTACCGATGGAAGGCATCCGGTTATTGAGAAACGTTTGCCGATAGGAGAAGCTTACATTGCCAATGATTTGTTTTTAGATCGCGAAGAGCAACAAATCGTGATGATTACCGGTCCGAATATGAGTGGTAAATCCGCTTTATTACGACAAACCGCATTGATTGTTCTGCTGGCTCAAATCGGCAGTTTCGTGCCTGCTGCAGCGGCTGAAATTGGAATTGTGGATAAAATTTTCACCAGAGTTGGTGCAAGTGATAATATCAGTTTAGGCGAATCAACTTTTATGGTCGAAATGAATGAAACCGCCAGTATTTTAAACAACATTTCAAAACGCAGTTTGATCTTGCTCGATGAAATTGGACGAGGAACCAGTACTTATGATGGAATTTCAATTGCTTGGGCGATTACTGAATATTTACACGAACATCCTGACCGACCTAAAACTTTATTTGCGACCCATTATCACGAACTCAACACTATGGAAAAAACTTTTGACAGAATCAAAAATTATAATGTTTCTGTCAAAGAATTAAAAGACAATGTGCTGTTTATGCGAAAACTTGAACCCGGAGGCAGCAAGCACAGTTTTGGAATTCACGTGGCTAAAATGGCAGGCATGCCGCAATTGGTCGTTGGCCGAGCCAATAAAATTCTAAAACGTTTGGAAGAATCGCACAGCGGAGAAGAATTAGGAGGGAAATTGGAAACCGCCACCGAGAGAGATTCACAGTTGAGTATCTTTCAGTTGGATGATCCGCTTTTAGAAAATATTAAATCCGAAATTTTGCAGACGGATATCGACACGTTGACTCCTGTTGAAGCATTGATGAAGCTCAATGAAATCAAACGAATGTTGGCTCCTGCAAAAGAGATAAAACAACACGAAAAATAATTTCTTTAATTTCATTTGCTTAAATGAATAAATGTATTAAATTTGCAGTCGCATTTAAGAAATGTTCTTTTAAATACAAATAGGCGAAAATAGCTCAGCTGGTAGAGCGCCACCTTGCCAAGGTGGAGGTCGCGGGTTCGAATCCCGTTTTTCGCTCCACAAGTTAACAAGCGAAAAATGATTTTGTGTTTTTCGCTTTTTTACTTTAAATTTTTTTTGCTCGAGTGGTGGAATCGGTAGACACGTTGGACTTAAAATCCAATGGACAGATAATGTCCGTACGGGTTCAAGTCCCGTCTCGAGCACAAAAACCCTCTTAATCTTTTGATTTTGAGGGTTTTGTGTTTTTACACGCCTTCTTTTTGACTCCATTTTGTACGTATAGATGACAACTAACTAAAAAATGGTGTCGTCTTATCTGATTATTTCCTTTTTCTATCATATAGTTTATTTTTATAAATATATTTGGTTATGTTGTAGAATAATGTAGAAATTTATTATCTTTATCAAAATCAATTTTACGACAAATGGATCTACACAACATTTTAAAAAATCTAAATCAAGACGAAAAGGTCGAACTGGCGCAACTCCTCCACCGAGAGCTCA
>DATGSA010000120.1:0-10238 GCA_035303085.1 Flavobacteriaceae bacterium | reverse complement strand
AGAATAAAATCTTTCAAGGGCGAGCTATGTTTTAGAACCAACGATTTTCACTGTAAACAAGTAAAATCCAATTTTTATTTTGAAGTCAATCTATAAATATTAGAATTTTGCGCTTAATTTAGAGAGTTGCGGAATTAAGGTACAATCGCGCGGTAGCGACGTTATGTGACAATAAAAGACCCTCACTATCTGCATTAGACAATGAGGGTGTTTTTAAGTTATTTACTATTATTTATCGGTCTTCTATTTTTTTATAAGGTCTTTCATTTTCACCGATATAAATTTGTCTTGGTCTTCCGATTGGTTCATTACGCAATCTCATTTCGCGCCATTGTCCAATCCATCCCGGTAAACGTCCCATGGCGAACATTACGGTAAACAATTCGGTTGGAATACCTAAAGCGCGATAGATAATCCCGGAGTAGAAATCCACATTTGGGTAAAGTTTACGCTTCACGAAATAATCGTCTTGCAATGCTTCCTTTTCCAAGTTTTTTGCGATTGTCAAAACCGGATCTTCAATTCCCAATTTACCTAAAACATCATCGGCTGATTTTTTAATAATCTTAGCTCTTGGATCGAAGTTTTTATACACACGGTGACCAAAGCCCATCAGACGGAAAGGGTCATTTTTATCTTTGGCCTTTTCCATATATCTGGCCGTGTCTCCGTCATCATCTTTGATTCCTTCAAGCATGTGCACTACGCGTTCATTGGCTCCGCCGTGTAGCGGTCCTGATAAAGCAGCAACTCCGGCAGCTAAAGAGGCAAATAAGCTTGCATTTGAACTTCCGACCATTCGTACTGTAGAAGCTGAACAGTTTTGTTCGTGATCTGCATGCAGAATCAATAATTTATTAAAAGCGTTCGCCACAATCTCATCTACCTGGTATTCTTCTCCTGATTTTTTAAACATCATTTGAAGGAAGTTTTCTACGTATCCTAAATCTTTATCATAATCGACCAATTCTTCCTCGTGATAATTGCGCAGTGTCCAAGCAGCGAGGATAGGAAATTTCCCTAAAACTTTAATGATGGCCTTATCCATCTCTTCTTCTGAATCATAGGCAATTAGGTCAGTATAAAAAGACTCGAGTGCACTGGTTAAGGAAGTAAGTACTCCCATGGGTTTTCCATTTGCCGGAAAGCCTTTTAAGATGGTTTTCATTCTCTCATCGACATGAGCTTCTTCAGCAATTTCATCTTGAAATTTTTCCAGTTGTTTTTTATTTGGTAATTCACCATAGATCAACAAATAAGTCACTTCTAAAAAGTCGGCTTTATCAGCTAGATCTTCAATCGAATAGCCTCGATACCGCAGAATGCTATTCTCTCCGTCCAAGAACGTTACGGCACTTTCACAAGCCCCTGTGTTTTTGAAGCCCGGATCTAAGGTAATCGCTCCTTTTGATTCCGCGCGCAATGATTTTATATCTATACCTATTTCACCCTCCGTTCCTTCAACTATGGGGAATTCATATTTTTTATCATTTAATTTTAGAATTGCATTGTCTGCCATCTTATTACTATATTTTTAAAATTTACCAAGTTGCTAATATAAGTAATTAATATGATTTCATCATACTGATTACCTTCAAAAAGAAAACTTTCATCTCCTTAATATTTCAAATTTTGAAAGCATTTATTCCCGGATACGCTCCTATTCCTTTTAGCTCCTCTTCAATCCTCAAAAGTTGATTGTATTTTGCCAGTCTGTCGGTACGAGAAAGCGATCCGGTTTTAATTTGTCCGGTGTTTAATGCTACTGCTAAATCGGCAATAGTAGTATCTTCGGTTTCTCCTGATCTATGAGAAATAACACAAGTGTATCCTGCTTTATGAGCCATTTCAACAGCTTCAATGGTTTCGGTAAGCGTACCAATCTGATTGGGTTTAATCAAAATCGAATTTGCAATTTCTTCATCGATTCCTTTTTTTAGATATTTCAC
Source organism: Flavobacteriaceae bacterium (assembly GCA_035303085.1). GTDB lineage: Bacteria > Bacteroidota > Bacteroidia > Flavobacteriales > Flavobacteriaceae > JAJYSO01. The sequence goes on along the minus strand of DATGSA010000120.1, from coordinate 8,289 downwards.
ATTGGTTACAAAAAGATCATCACCAACCAACTGTACTTCTTTTCCAAGTTTTTTAGTTAAAAACCCCCATCCTCTCCAATCCTGTTCGTCCATTCCGTCTTCGATAGAAATTATAGGATAATGGGAAGCTAAGAAAGCCAAATAATCTGCTTGAGCGGTAGGTGTTAAAACCTGAGCATCTTCGCCTTCAAAAATACGATAATCATATTTTCCGTCTTTAAAGAATTCGGAAGCTGCGCAATCCAAGGCGATAAAGATATCTTCCCCGAACATATAACCCGCGTTTTCCACTGCTTGTCCAATGGTTTTAAGGGCATCTTCTGTACCTTTAAATTTAGGCGCAAAACCACCTTCATCACCAACAGTCACGGTAAGACCTCGTTCTTTTAACACTTTTTTCAGATGATGAAATATTTCAGAACTCATCTGCATAGCACCTTCAAAAGAAGTTGCGCCGGTGGGTACAATCATAAATTCTTGAAAGGCAATGGGCGCATCGGAATGCGACCCGCCATTAATAATATTGAGCATTGGTACCGGCAAAATGGAAGTATTTACTCCACCGATATATTTATAAAGCGGCAAGTTAAGTTCTTTGGCTGCAGCTTTGGCCACCGCTAAAGAAGCGCCAAGAAGCGTGTTAGCTCCTAAATGTGCTTTATTAGGGGTACCATCAACTTGAATTAAGGTATAATCGATAGTTGCTTGATCGAATACTGATCTTCCTATAAGATTTTCTCTAACAAAAGTGTGTACATTCTTAACCGCTTTATGAACTCCCTTTCCCATATAGGCAGTTCCTCCATCTCGTAGTTCAACTGCTTCAAGCTCCCCTGTAGAAGCACCTGAAGGAACAGACGCACGTCCTAAAATATTATTTTCAGTTATCACATCCACTTCCAGCGTTGGATTACCACGAGAATCAAAAATTTGACGGGCATGCACTTCTTTAATTAGACTCATAATATACTAGTTATTTGATTTTTATAATCTTAGTAAAGTTTAAAATTAGAAATATTTCTCTCTAAAATACCGGGGCGGCTAAAGATAAAAGATTTGGTTTGAAAAAGTACTAAGGACGAGATGAAAATAAAATCGAATCAACGCCCATCCATGCGAGACCTAATATACCCAATACTCCGTCTTTCAAAATAATCGGCCTAAAAAGCAATCAGGTTTAGTATCAGTAAAGCAAAATGCATATTTGATATCAAATCTCTATGGTTCAAAACTCCTTGTCACCGTCAAAGAGTTAAAAAAAAAGAACAAGTGTATTTCAACTCGTCCTTTACTATTTTATCAAGAAAAACAATGCTATTCTTCTTCGTCTTGTCCTTCTTCCGGCTTATTTTGGTTTTCAGTTTGTGTAGTGGGCTGGCTTCTTCTGCCTTTTCCGCCACCACGGCGACTTCTACGGGTTCTCTTTCTTTTTCCTCCGGATTTCAGATCGTAAACCTCGTTATAATCGACCAATTCAATCATGGCCATTTCAGCTTGATCGCCTTGTCTTCTTCCCAGTTTGATCACTCTGGTATATCCACCCGGTCTTTCTCCCACTTTAGGCGCAATTTCCCTAAACAATTCAGAAACTGCATGTTTGTTATGTAGTTTCCCAAAAACCTGTCGGCGGTTATGTGTAGTGTCTACTTTAGATTTTGTAATCAATGGTTCGACATATACACGTAAAGCCTTTGCTTTGGCTGTTGTGGTATGTATTCTTTTATGCTCAATCAAGGAATTCGCCATATTGGCCATCATCGCATTACGATGAGGAGATTTTCTTGAAAGAATTTTTGTTTTCTTACCGTGTCTCATTTTATTTTATCTTTTACTTTTGACTGAAGTATTATCGGTTGTAATTTAACCTCTTAATCTTCATCAAGTTTATATTTTGAAATATCCATTCCGAATTCTAAACCTCTTTCGGCTACCATTTCTTCAAGTTCACTCAAAGACTTCTTACCGAAGTTACGGAATTTCATCAGATCGCTTTTCTCATGGGTCACCAATTCACCAAGGTTGTTTACTTCTGCAGCTTTCAAGCAATTCAATGCTCTAACAGACAGATCCAAATCTACCAAGCTTGTTTTCAATAGTTGACGCATGTGCAATGATTCTTCATCATAAGTTTCAACCTGTGATTTATCATCATCTTCAAGCGTAATACGTTCATCGGAAAACAACATAAAATGTTGAATCAAGATTTTAGCCGCTTCGGTTAAAGCATCTTGTGGATGAATACTCCCGTCGGTTTGAATTTCGAAAATAAGTTTTTCGTAATCCGTTTTTTGTCCCACACGATAATCTTCAACTCCGTATTTTACATTTCTGATAGGAGTAAAGATAGAATCGGTAAAAATAGTTCCCAAAGCTACATCAGATTTTTTATTCTCTTCTGCAGAAACATATCCTCGACCTTTTTCGATGGTCAATTCCATGTTTATATTCACCTTTTTATCTAAATTACAGATTACTAGATCCGGATTTAAGACTTGAAAAGCAGAGATAGATTTTTGAAAATCTCCTGCAGTCATTTGTTCTTTACCGGATAATGACACGGTGACCGTTTCATTGTCTATATCCTCAATCTGTCTTTTAAATCGAACTTGTTTCAGGTTTAAAATAATTTCAGTAACGTCTTCAACAACCCCTGAAATGGTAGAAAATTCATGATCCACTCCTTCAATTCGCACTGAAGTAATTGCATATCCTTCCAGTGAGGCCAGTAATACGCGTCTCAAAGCGTTTCCAACCGTGAGACCAAAACCGGGCTCTAAAGGTCGGAATTCGAATACTCCTTCGAACTCTGAAGAATCAATCATTATAACCTTATCAGGTCTTTGAAAATCTAATATTGCCATAGTTTCTTTCTCTCAGTTAGAATTATTTAGAATACAACTCAACAATCAGCTGAGTGTTAATATTTTCAGGAATTTGCTCCCGTTCCGGAACCGCTACTACAGTTCCCTCTTTTTTGTCGACATTAAACGACAGCCACTCAAGCACATCACGCGAATTTTCGAGTGCACTTTGGATTACCAATAAGGATTTGGATTTTTCACGTACCCCGATCACATCATTCACATCTACTTGGTAAGAAGGAACATTGACTATTTCTCCGTTTACTACAATGTGTTTGTGAGAAACCAATTGTCTGGCTGCACTTCTTGTGGGAGCCAATCCCAATCGGTATACGATATTATCCAAACGTCCTTCACAAAGCTGCAACAGAATATCACCTGTTACTCCTTTACGACTATTGGCTTTTTCAAATATCTTTCTAAACTGACGTTCTAAAATTCCGTAAGTATATTTGGCTTTTTGTTTTTCTGCCAATTGCAGTGCATACTCCGATTTCTTTCCACGTCGGCGTGAAGTTCCGTGTTGCCCTGGTGGGTATTTTTTCTTTTCAAAAGACTTATCATCTCCAAAAATAGGTTCTCCAAACTTTCGGGCTATTTTTGTTTTTGGTCCTGTATATCTTGCCATATGTTATATTTTTGTTGGATTATGAATTAAGGCACTAAAAAGATCCTTCGACAATCCAATTACTTAATTTGTGTATTAAATTATAATATTAAACTCTTCTACGCTTAGGCGGACGACAACCATTGTGTGGCATCGGAGTAATATCGATAATTTCTGTAATCTCTACCCCTGCGTTATGTATTGTTCTCAATGCTGACTCCCGTCCGTTCCCCGGACCCTTAACATAAGCTCTCACTTTGCGAAGTCCAGCATCATAAGCTGCTCCAACCGCATTTTCTGCAGCTACTTGAGCAGCATATGGAGTACTCTTTTTACTTCCTCTGAATCCCATTTTACCAGCGGATGACCATGAAATCACGTCTCCATTTCTGGTGGTAAGCGTAACGATAATATTATTAAAAGAAGCAGAGATATGGGCTTCACCAAAAGGTTCCACTTGATATCTTTTCTTTCTACTTGAAGGTTTTGCCTTTGCCATTTTTCAATTTACTTTACTCAATTAATTATATTTTTTTCCTACCGGCAACCGTTTTACGACGGCCTTTACGCGTACGTGCGTTGTTTTTCGTCTTTTGCCCGCGTACTGGCAACCCAGAACGATGGCGTATGCCACGATAACAACCAATATCCATCAACCGCTTTATATTGATCTGCGTTTCGGAACGCAACTGACCCTCGATGGTGTATTCGTCAACGGCTTGGCGAATTCGACCAGACTCTTCATCTGACCATTCACCTACCTTCTTGTCCGAATCTACTTGTGCGGTCTCAAGAATTTCTTGAGCTCTGCTTTTTCCAATTCCATATATATAGGTCAAAGAAATTACTCCGCGTTTGTGGTTTGGTATATCTACCCCTGCTATTCTTGCCATATCAACCTTGTCTTTGTTTAAATCTTGGGTTCTTTTTATTAATTACATAAAGACGTCCTTTTCTACGTACAATCTTGCAGTCCGGACTTCTCTTCTTAATTGATGCTTTAACTTTCATAATTAGTTTATACTTTTATCGATTTATATTCTTAAAATAGCATTTTGCTACTCAAATTTTTTCGGATTGCAAAACTAAGAAATATTTCTCAGTTTACCAAAAAATTAAAAATATTAGTAACGATACGTAATTCTTCCTTTAGTCAAGTCATATGGGCTCATCTCCAATTTCACTTTATCTCCGGGAAGCAATTTGATATAATGCATTCTCATTTTACCGGATATATGAGCAGTAACGACATGACCATTTTCCAATTCTACACGAAACATTGCATTCGACAATGCTTCTATTATCGTTCCATCTTGTTCTATTGCTTTTTGTTTTGCCATAATCTTAAGCTACCGCTTTTCTATTTTTTCCTGTTTTAATTAAACTGTCATAATGACGATTCAACAAATAGGAATTAATTTGTTGTATCGTATCTATTGCCACTCCAACCATAATCAGCAAGGATGTACCACCGTAAAACAATGCCCATTCTTGCTGGACTCCCATTTTAACCACAAATGCCGGAAATATGGCAATCAATGCCAAGAATATCGATCCTGGCAAAGTGATCTGGGACATAATTTTATCTAAATAACTATCGGTATCAGATCCCGGACGTATTCCCGGTATAAACCCTCCACTTCGTTTTAAATCATCTGCCATTTTGTTGGTTGGGACGGTAATCGCTGTGTAGAAGTAAGTAAATATAATCACTAGCAATCCAAACACTAAGCTATACCAGAACCCGAACATATTTTGAAAGGCATTTTGCACTCCAACTGCCCAATCCGAATCGGATAATCCCGCTACTGCCGCAGGTACAAACATAATTGCTTGAGCAAAAATGATCGGCATTACTCCTGATGCGTTTAGTTTGAGGGGAATAAACTGTCTCGCTCCTCCAAAACTTCGTTCATACCCACCACCGGCATTTCTCCTGGCGTATTGCACCGGTATTTTCCGTACCGCCATCACCAGATAAACAGAGGCCAAGATAATTATAAACCAGATTGCCAATTCGATTAAAACCATAATCAGTCCCCCTGATTCATTAAATCTCGAACTGAATTCTTGTACGAAAGCCATTGGTAAACGCGCGATAATTCCTACCATAATCAGTAAGGAAATACCATTACCGACTCCATTTTCCGTTATTTTCTCTCCCATCCACATCGCAAAAATACAACCGGTGGTCAAGATAATTACCGAGCTGGTAACAAACATCGTCTGACTGGACATCAAGAATGCTGTTTCCGGCAGGGTGCTAAACAAGTTAATAATATAACCCGGACCTTGTACAAGCGTAATTCCGATAGTCAACCATCGGGTAATTTGATTAATTTTTTTTCGTCCACTTTCCCCTTCTTTCTGAAGTTTTTGCAGATAAGGCACTGCAATTCCCATCAATTGTACTACAATCGAGGCTGAAATATAGGGCATAATCCCGAGAGCAAACACGGAGGCATTAGAGAAGGCTCCTCCGGTAAAGGCGTTTAGCAGTCCGAGCAGACCACCATCAGCCTGACTGGCCAAGTTTGCTAATTGTTCTGCATCAACTCCGGGTAATACGATTTGCGCCCCAAATCGGTACACCAATAAAAGCCCAAGGGTAAGTAAAATTCTACTCTTGAGCTCCTCAATTTTCCAAACGCTTTTTATGGTTTCAATAAACTTCATTAAAAGGGGGTATTTTAAATTTATAAAATTATAGCCTCGCCTCCGGCATCTTCAATGGCTTTTTTTGCAGAAGCTGTAAATTTATGGGCACTGACCGAAAGTTTTGCTTTCAATTCACCGCCACCTAAAACTTTTACCATTTGATTTTTCGTAGCAATTCTCTGCTCTATCATCGTATCGAAATCCACTTTATCCGAAATTCTATTTTCGTCAACTAACTCTTGTAGTCTACCAAGATTTACAACTTGGTATTCTCTATAGTTTACGTTTGTAAATCCGAATTTAGGCAATCTGCGTTGAAGGGGCATCTGCCCTCCTTCAAAACCTATTTTCTTGGCATATCCAGAGCGCGATTTCGCACCTTTATGACCTCTGGTTGAAGTTCTTCCTTTTCCTGAAGGCACCCCTCTTCCAAGTCTTTTACCCTGTCTATTTATAGCACCATCACTGGCCTTTAAATTGTGTAGTTTCATAATCCTGTTATTTTGTTTCTTCAACAGAAACCAAATGTTTTACTTTATTGATCATTCCAAGAATATTGGGAGAATTTTCATGGATTCTTTCTTTTCCAATACCTCTGAGCCCGAGGGCTTCTAAGTTTTTTTTCTGCTGCGGAGTACTGTTTATTTTACTGCGTATTTGTGTAACTTTAATCTTGCTCATTTTTTATATTTTTAGCCATTAAACACTTTGTCCAGTGATATTCCACGTTCTTTAGCCACCATATCAGCTCCTCTCATTTTCAATAAAGCATCAAAAGTAGCCTTAACAATGTTGTGTGGGTTAGAAGAGCCTTGGCTTTTAGACAATAAGTCAGTAATTCCAAGCAATTCAACAACTGCACGCACTGGGCCTCCGGCTATCACTCCGGTACCTTCTGAAGCCGGCATTAACAATACGCGTGCTCCACTGTACTTTCCTTTTTGACTGTGAGGAACTGTTCCTTCAGTAATAGGGATACGCACCAAATTCTTTTTGGCATCATCAATTCCTTTGGCGATTGCACTTGCTACCTCTTTAGATTTTCCCAGACCTTGTCCGACAACGCCGTTTTGATCTCCAACCACCACTATGGCCGAGAAACCGAAAGTACGACCTCCTTTGGTTACTTTGGCAACTCGCTGTACTCCCACCAGTTGATCTTTTAAATCCAGACCACTTGGCTTTACATGTTCTATATTTTTATAATCTCGATACATAAACTTTTGTCTTAAAAATTAAGTCCTCCTTTACGTGCTCCATCAGCTAAAGCTTTTACTCTTCCGTGGTACAAATATCCACTCCGATCGAAAGCTGCTTTTTCAATACCCGCTTCCAATGCTTTTTCAGCTAAACGCTCACCGACGGCTTGCGCGATTTCAGCTTTTGTTCCTGTTGCGGTGAAGTCTTTTTCTCTTGAAGAAGCAAACAGTAAAGTTTCCGCTGTTTCATCATTAATTAGCTGCGCATATATTTCTCTGTTGCTGCGAAATACTGCCAACCTAGGACGTTCAGCGTCACCTGATATTCTTTTACGAATCCCTTTTCTGATTCGATTTCTTCTTTTAGTTTTTGAAATTGCCATAATCTCTTTTTATTAAGCTGATTTACCTGCTTTTCTTCTTACATATTCTCCAACATACTTAATTCCCTTTCCTTTATAAGGTTCAGGTTTACGGTAAGAACGGATCTTAGCCGCCACTTGCCCTACGAGTTGTCTGTCAAAGGAAGTCAATTTAACAATTGGATTTTTTCCTTTACCTGAAATCGTTTCAACAGAAACTTCGGGTGCCAGATCAATTACGATGTTGTGCGAAAAACCTAGGGTCAAATCTAATCTTTGACCTCTATGAGTAGCTCTATAACCAACACCTATCAATTCTAATTCAACCGTATAGGCTGTCATAACGCCATCGATCATATTCTGAATCAAAGCGCGGTATAGTCCGTGCTTTGCTCTAACATCTTTATGTTCTGACGAGCGTTGTAAAACAACTTTCCCGTCTTCTACATTTATATCGATTTCTGAATATTCTTGTTTTAATTCACCAAGCTTACCTTTTACGGTTATAACATTATCCTTAACATCAACCGTTACTCCTTCTGGGATTGCTATTGGATTTTTACCTATTCTGGACATGGGTTTTTCTTTTAATTATTATTTAG
>DATGSA010000119.1:0-10020 GCA_035303085.1 Flavobacteriaceae bacterium | reverse complement strand
AGAATAAAATCTTTCAAGGGCGAGCTATGTTTTAGAACCAACGATTTTCACTGTAAACAAGTAAAATCCAATTTTTATTTTGAAGTCAATCTATAAATATTAGAATTTTGCGCTTAATTTAGAGAGTTGCGGAATTAAGGTTGACAATCGCGGGAGTCGCGTTTAAATTGTTTGGATGAACCGCTCCTGTTCCTGTAAAATCTATGGCGAGCGTTTCGCCCTTAACCTTAAGTTTTGCGGATATTGGCGTGTCATCATCCATATATTCGGTGCTTTTGTAGATACCATCCGGAATGGTTTTCAATCGCTCTTTGGTCAGGGAAGAAGCATGGTTTTCCAACTTATTCATGTAGCGATTTACTTCAGCCGAACCGGAAGATTTAGCTAAATCTTGTAAGGCCGTCGCTCCTTTTTGATTAGCCGCAACTGCAGCTCTTAAATCTGCTACATTTTCGGCAATGCTGCGCGAAGGATACTTTCCGTTGGCAAGGATATTCTTGATATGCTCCCAATTTTCTTTCCCTTCTTTAACCAAATAAGTTGGTTTGATGACTACGCCTTCCTGCTCCAGATTTGTCGCATCCGGTGGCATAGAACCCGGACGAATTCCGCCTATTTCCGAGTGATGAGCTCTACTGGCTACATAGCAAATCAGCTTTTCGTTTTCGTGAAAAACCGGGGTAATCACGGTAATATCCGGCAGATGTGCTCCGCCAAAAGCAGGATCGTTGGTGATAATTACATCGCCTGGCTTCATTTCGATATATTCGGCAACTCTTCGCACACACAATCCCAAAGCCCCTAAATGAACCGGAATATGAGGGGCATTGACAACCAGTTTGCCTTCAGGATTTAAAATAGCACAAGAGAAATCCAGTCTTTCTTTTACATTTACCGACAAAGCAGTTCGCTGCAAGGCTTCTCCCATTTCTTCAGCGATGGCCATAAATCGATTGGTAAATAACTCCAGCTTTATCGCCTCGGGATGCTCGATATCTATTTGCTCGTTTTCGTTTGCCTTTCGGTTTAAAATTAAATTCTGCTCATCATCTATTTTCAATTCCCATTGAGGTTCTACGACAATGGTGCTGTACGGATCCAAAATTAATGCCGGTCCTTTAATCACACCACCTTGATCGAGTTTTGATCGATAAAACACCTGTGTTTCCATAGTTTTTCCGCCGAAGCCAATTTCTTTTTTATCATTCGGCTCTAAAATCGCAGAAGTCTGGGTCGATTCACTTTTTCTAATTTCACTTTTGGTAGAGGCGATTACTTTAAGAGAGGCTATTTCCACCTCGGAATTTTCAATCCAGTGTCCGTAGCGTTTTGTATACTTTTCCTTGAATTTTTGAAGCACATCTATTTCACGATCATATTCAATTTCAAGCGTAGATTCTTGATTTTTCAATCGAAGCAAGATAATTTGCCTTCTGAGCATAATCTTTTCCTGTAGGATATCTTGTGCTCTCAACTTTGCTTTTGCTTCCTCCGCCAATTCGCTGAAATGCGCTTTCAAATCGGGCAACGCTTTTTCAAGAGGAAGAAGCAACTGCTTTTCAACAAATTGTTCTGCCACTGCATTCTCAAGACCATAAGCACTCAACACACCGGCATCCGGAGGAATGATTATGCTTTCAATTTTTAATTTATCCGCTATTGCACAACAGTGCTGACTACCCGCACCGCCAAAAGAAACAAGAGCATATTCAGAAGGATTATACCCTTTGCGAAGCGATATTTTGTTAATTGCCCCGGCCATTCTTTCATTGGCGATATTTAAAAATCCCTCTAAGATTACTTGGGCTTCAATTTCCTTTTTCTCCTTTTTTGAAACTGCTTTTCTAATTTCTTCCAGTTTATCCTCTGCTGCTTTTATGGAAATGGGAATTCCGAAGTTTTTGGGATCCAACCTCCCCAGTAAAAGATTGACATCGGTAACCGTCAAAGGTCCGCCAACACCATAACACGCCGGTCCGGGATGTGCTCCGGCACTGTCGGGTCCTACCGTGAGCGAATATCCATCGAAAGCACAAATAGAACCTCCGCCGGCGGCAACAGTTTCAATGGAAAGTGCAGGCGCAACCAATTGTGCATCCCCAACAATATGCTCAAATACATATTCATAATTCCCTCCGAAACGGGCAACATCTGAACTCGTTCCGCCCATATCGAAAGAAATCACACGATTAAATCCTGCTTGTTTACCGACGGTTGAAGCTCCGATTACACCTCCGGCCGGACCGCTCAACAAACTGTCTTTCGGATTAAACATTTTAGTAGTCACCAATCCGCCGGCACTGGTCATAACAAGCAAACTTCCTTCACTCAACGCATTTTTTACAGAATTGATATATTCCTTAATAATGGGTTCCAAATAAGCATTCACCAAACAAGTTTGCGTTCTCGGAAGAATTTTAATCAATTCACTTAATTCGCTTGACAAGGATAGATATTTGATTCCTTTTTTTGATAAGTATTGTTTTATCTCCTGTTCATGCGTGTCATTTTCATAACTGTTCATCAAGGCAACGGCGACTGTTTCAACATCCTTGCTTTTTAACTGTTTAACCAAGTCGTCAAGTTTAGCAAAGTCAAGCGGTTTGATAACTTTTCCTTCAGCATCTATCCTTTCCGGAACTTCAAAAATATGAGAAGTCAAGGGAGCTGGCTTTTGGATATTCAAACTGAAAATATCCGGTCGTTGTTGCGTACCAATTTCCAATAAATCCCGAAAACCCTCGGTGACTAACAAAGCTGTTGGAGCTCCGGCTCTTTCCAATAACGCATTGGTTCCTCTGGTGGTCGCCAGCCTCAAATTAATTGGCGGGAGGTTTTGATCGGGTAAAGTTTTAGTTATTAAACGCGCCGCAAGAATGGGCGGTTCTTCTTTTGTAACCACAGCAAAAGCACAACCGTCGAGATCTTTAGCAGACCAAGTGTTTTTTAAGTGGATTGTAGAGTTGACCGCATCATAGGAAACAACTTCGTTTTCTTCTATTACTCTATCCAACACCTGAAAAGAAAACCCTTTGATAAAATCATCAGGAGCGTCCCAATCGTGTTCAATAATCAGTTCATCGGCAGCGGGACAACTCTTAATGGTTCCTCGGAGCGAACTATTGCTGAGCACTTTGGTTTTATGCCTTTTTCCTTGAGGATCAATGGCAATACAGTCGGTAAATGTTCCACCGGTATCGATCGCTATTTCCCAAATGGTTTTGGTGTTGTTGGTCATATAATTGTAGTTGATTGGTTTTTAGCTATTGAACTGTAAATTTGAGGAATAATACAGATTAAGCAAAATGTATGGAGAGGTTTATCGTGAATCCACAAATAACATAGTCTAAAGTAGGTGAAACCTTATTGCATTATTTATTTGTGAACCTCGGGATGAATTCTGAATATTTCCAGATTACCTATTCCGGTTATTACGAGACTTGTTTCAGTTTGTTTATATTCTCCGGAGTATGTCTTTTGCTCCAAAGAATATATTGAGCTCCTTTGTTATCAAGCGCGGATAGGTATTCTTCACTAACCTCTCGATCAACATCATTTATAACTGCTAACCCAACAATTTCTTTTTCAGTTTGCTGTTCCCGCACATTTTTAATGTCTTCCCAGGTGAATAGAAATTGCGGCAAATTCATTTTATTAATCGAGTTGAAAGATTTAATTACAATTTCAGTATTACGATAAGCAATTTGAAAATCAAATGTAAATTCAAGTCCTGTGCTTCCTTTAGAAATAAAATACGGAGTGTAAATCAAGTCCTGCTCGTCCAAGTGAGCTTTTACATCTTCTCTAAAAACCGATGTCACAGTATGACTTGCCAAGTAATACATATCAGTAGTTTCTGAAATCGCAGAAATCAAATTAAGTTTTTTTTGCGGAAAATCTCTTTTTGTTGCTTCAGCAATAAGCTCGTTATCCATCAATCGCACTCCATAATTAATCAAAATACGTTCAAGTATTTCCTTTCTTTTAGGCGATCGTGATATTTCAAGTCCACTTAACTCTAAATCTCTGAGGGTATTACCATCATCTGAAAGAATGATTTTACCATCATTTTTCTTCGCATAGATATCTACGGAATCATTAAACAATCCAACAAAAGGGGTGCTTATTTCTACCCAATCAGAATTATTATTCGCCGTAACTAAAGTTTTTTTCTTTAGAAATGCATGGTAATCGTTCATTAAAGTATTTACCCAATTCATAGCATTTTCATTTGTTGATTGTAAGAAATGGCAGTTCTTAAGTTGATTTTCCTAAAAAAAGCATCAAGTGTATCAGTATAATCATGTCTTCCTTCCAATTTTTTCACTGGAAAACCATCTATTTCTAAAGGAATTGCCCAAGCCAAAGGCTTATAACCGTCTATCACATAATGGATATGTCCTCCATAATTATCCAACCATTTTTGGTGCTATTGTCTTGATGATGCAAACTGATTTTCAAAGATTTCTTTTCACTTTCCTTAATATCAACCATTAAATTTTGATCCAAATCGTCAGGTGCAGAAAGTGTCAAACGAAAATTCATCGGGTATTGAATATCTATTAAAAAAGACTCAACATTATCTCCTCGCGAAACCACATATTTATCAAGTCCTATCAAGTATTCAGCCAACGCCACGTTCATGCTAATCTCCTTTTGCTTCTCTCCTATCAAAAATACTATTTTATCTAATCATAGAAGTGGTTCAAATCAAATATTTGGGAAAATGATTACTTTTTACAGGTATTCAAAAGCACACCATATTTCTAATTTAACTCCGAATTTTGTTATTCTTTACAGGTGGTATTAATCCCTAATTCTATGTAAATTCTTTCCAATCCTTAATCGTCTGCTTTCACTCCTCGATTCTTCCCATAAACTCCAACCTTTTAATATCACTCCATAAACATTTTTCACAATCAACTTTCAGCCCAAGTTTTGTATAACTCATTATTCCCTTCAAACTTTCAATGATCGGAAGCTTAGCAACATTGCGGCGATAGATTAGGATTTTATAAAAAAGTCAATATCCTTTTCTTGATGTTCAAGTTTTAACGATTGTTTTTTACACACTACTCTTTCAGAGACAACCTGCACTGCTCTGCGGACACCTACGTTATGGCGAAGAAAATTTAACTTACCTTCCCTCTTTTTTCAAAAAAAAAGGTGTCGAAGGCGGGGTGTTTTCTTCATCATAAAAATAATCATCTTCCATTTTATCGATTCTCATCTTTTAATAACTTAAATTTACGCAACCTTTATTCAATTGACTCATCTATTAAGAAACCCCTCAATCTTTTTATGCTAAAAAAATCCCTTCTTTTTGTATTTATCGGTTTTTTATTTTTTTCCTGCAAGCCGGAAGTCAGAGACAATATCCGACTTAGCGTCAAAGGTGAACTGCGTGATGGAAACGACAACCCAATCTCCGATATTCCGATAAAGACACGAGCTTACTTGTATCTATTAGGAAATGACCTCAGTGATGAACAAGGTCAATTTGATTTTGTATCATTGGCTTCGGATCATCCTTATTTCGAAATCCACATCAATAGCCCTGGGTGGCTTGATTCCACCGAAACAAATTTCAACAATGATTTTAGTACGATTACTTATACGTTTAAAGAATCATCTTTTGAGCAAGCCTATGCACTCTCAACAGTAACGCTTAGAAAGAGGGCTTTTCTGAATCTTAAAATCGAAAAAACCTCAACCCAGAATGACACGCTCAATTGGTTTTTGGAGTACAAAAGACCGATGTGCAACTACAAAATTGGTTATGAAAACGTAGATGAAGACGCTGATTGCTACAAAATCACCGGAATATCCGGAATTACCAATTTAAATTATGAAGATCAATTTCAAAGTGTTCAAAATTCAGAGGCCGTATTTGGATACCAAATCAATAGCGGAGAATTTCAAACAGTATACATCGAAATTAATCAAGACACCACCAATTATGTTTTGGAATATTAAAAAACCTGCAATGATTTTCTTATTGTTGCTTTCAATAGGCTTAAATGCCCAAGAATTTACCAACTCAAATGATATTCTAAAACAAGATGAGCAATATGGTATCTTCGAAATCGGTCCGTATTATCCGTTGGCTTTTGGAGATAATTCTGCCAATAATGCTTTTGATCAAAAAGTTGGAGGAGGATTTTCGTTTATGGCCAATCTTTTTGAATCACCTTTTCTATTAGGTTTCCACGGGTCGTTTTTTAAGGCTGAAGTAACTTCACAACCTTTAGTTGGTCAGTACGACCGCACGACCTCATTTGTCATTGCCCCTATCGTGGGTTATCATTTTTTAAGACATCATAAATGGCAGGGAACTATTCGCTTCAGTGCGGGATATGTCAGGTATAACAACCGTTCTACAAATTTTAAATTTCATGATAGCGGAACGAGTTTATCCTTCACGCCCACTTTCAGTTATCACTTCACCAAAAGCTGGGGGCTTTACCTTTCATCCTCTTATCGTCATGATTTTTTAAATATCAGTACCTCTGACTCCTTCAATTCGGATTTGAATTCATTGGATTATGTGAGCTTTAGCCTTGGGGTACGCCTGGTGATTTAAAGATTAATTGTAAGCCTTAATCCGCACAATTTCCAACGTACGATATCAGCCACAAGAAATATCAAACGCATCAATATCTCCTAAAATTACTGTTGATTCGGTTTTATCTCCAAGAATCATACAATCAAACCTCCATCAATCCGGATTATTCATTAGATTTAGAGAACACATTATATCGACTAAGTTCAATTAATCTTGTGCACATGGGAAGCTTCTCTAAGTCGGGATTAACCCGCATAAACACCATTTTCACCCTAATCATATAAATCTTACGGGTTAACAAAAAAGCCCGTCACTATTTTCCAGCAACGAGCTTTTGTTTTAATCTGACAAAAAAATTAAGCGTCTTTTACGCGTTCATCGATAAGTTTGAGGGCGATTGGACTGTCTTTCATCAATTCAAATAAATCGAGAATATTTCGCATTTTTATTTCCTCCTCCATTTGTTCTTGAATAAACCAATGCAAGAAAACTTCTGTTCGATAATCTTCTACTTCACGACATTTTTTGACAATGGCGTGGATTGATTTGGTTACTTCAATTTCTTGATCCAGAGCAGTTTCATAAATCTCTTTTAGCGAATTAAAATCTTCTAAGATCTTTCCGACCTTAGGTGTTTTCGCAGCTCCGCCGTTGTCGTTGATATATTTAAAGATTTTCATTTGGTGCTCTCGTTCTTCTTCCGATTGATCATACAGAAGTTCTGCGCTGTGGTTTAACGCATTTTGATCACACCAAGAAGCCATCGCTAAATAAGAATCCGCTGCTTCTGCTTCCATCACCATTTGCTTGTTGAGCAAATCCATTACTTCTATATTGATGCCTAAATTTTGGCGCATTAAGTCTTTCATAAGGTTTTGATTTTTAGATTCAACATCCGTTCGATAATCAAAATTAATGAATTTTAAATGGAATACCTTGGATGTGCGTAATTTGGATACAGTCTAAACCAAAACAAGCCATTAAACCAAAGTTTTAGAAACGCATTGTCCTTGTAATTGTTCAAAGACATCAGTCATAAAGTTTTTTAAGTCGATGGCTTGATAAGTGTCTAATAAGAGGATATGCTCGCGATTGCAAAAACACAAGATTTCCAATCCATTTTTGTTTTGATCATCGTAGAAATGTGCTTCTAAATTTAAACCCTGCACTTGATTGCGCAAGGCCAAAAGTTGGCAAAAAGAAAGCTGCACCGATTTATGTTCGGTTTCAAAACGAAAACATCGTTTCAAATCACATTGATAAAAGGTATAATATTTTGATTGGTGCAATACTTTCATTCCGATTGCAAAAATAATCTTTTTTATGTAAACAATAACACGAAGAAAATAATTTATGGCGACTTTATTTTTGTCGCAGTAATAATTTTAAATAAATCCGTGAATTCATTATTGCAACAGATTTAGGTTTTTGAAATAATAGCTATGGAATTCTTATCCCTTCACTTTAATCCCATCGGCCATAATACTGATGACTTCTTCAGGTTCGGTAATCGCATCTATTTCTTCTTGTGATTTTCCTGCATCTTCAGCAAGATGTTGTAGCTCTGCCACAGAAGTTGTTTTTAATTCGGCTTTTCCTTGGATGACGACTTCCTTTCCTACCAAAGCTGTAGGAACAAAGAAACCATAATCCTTCATCTTTACACTTGCGGGAGTTCCATCGGCTAAAACCAGTTGAACCCAGCAACCTTTTTTAGCACAAACTTCTTCGACATTTCCAATAAAATTTCCTTCCAATACTTCCCCTTTTTTAATCTGAGCTATTTTGGTGATTTCGTTATTATCGTTAATTGCGGAAGCATCTCCGTAAGTATCTCCTTTATTAGCTTCTCCGGCAGGTGGTTGTGCCATCAAGGCTATAAAAGAAAACAACGCGAATGTTAATAAAACTGTCTTTTTCATGATAAATAGTTTTAGATTCTATAATTTGTTAAACATTTCATCAAATATAGTACAGATAAAAAATATACACAACTACAGTTTGTTTTTAACAAAACTCACAACTTGATTCGCACAAAAACACTTCACTTTATATCCTTTAAATATTAGTGCCCACAACTTCCAAACAATATGTTTTTAAAACGATTATCTTTAGTTTGAATTGACAGATTATACTACAGAAAACAAGATAAAATCAATGTCTATATCGATATAAATGATCGTAAAAAATGCGATATGAATATCGATTTTTTGTCGGGTTCAAGGGATTTGGATTAACAGCCAGATTCAATGTTTAAGGTAATTTTAATTCCTAATCAAATATTCTTGAGTTTTGATTATCTTTGCAATTGTTTAAAATCAACATTGAATTACAACAGCGTAAATTATTTTTGTGTGAATATTATTTGCTAAGAGAACAAAAATACTTCTAAATAATCCTCTAATCATTTAGAGACGTTGATTCTTGGCTTGATTTGTCGAAAACAATACAATAATAAATAATTTTTAATTTTAAAACAAAGCAATATGAGTGGACTTATAATAGGGATTATCATTGCAGCTGTTGTTGTGATTTGGATAGTGGCCATTTACAACAGTTTGGTGCGTCTAAAAACCAACAGAGAAAATGCTTTTGCAGACATTGATGTGCAACTCAAGCAACGCCACGACCTCATTCCGCAATTGGTCAGTGCGGTCAAAGGATACATGGATCACGAAGCCGATGTGTTATTAGCAGTGACCAATGCCAGAAGAGCCGCGGAAAATGCCTCTTCGGTAAACGATAAAATTCAAGCTGAAAAACAATTGGATGTTGCTTTAAAAGGACTGAATGTTCAAGTAGAGGCTTATCCGGATTTGAAGGCGAATGAAAATTTTATGCATTTGCAAAATGAAATTTCGGATGTGGAAAATAAATTGGCAGCGGTTAGAAGATATTTTAACTCCGCCACCAAAGAACTCAACATTGCTGTTCAGAAATTCCCAAATGTGGTATTTGCCGGGATGTTTGGATTTCAACAACAACCCATGTTTGATGTCGGCGAAGCGGGACGAATAGAAATGGATAAAGCCCCGGATATAAGTTTTTAAATTTAAAGTTCGTATATGAAGTACGTCGGTCTTCAAAAACAAATCTCAAGCAACAATAGGAAATCAGTGGTTTTATTACTGCTATTTCCTATTCTTGTATTGGCGATGGTTTATGTTTTTATTTTTTTTACGCATTATTCAAGTGAAGTTCCGGAACCGATGACAGTTGTGAATCAGCAGTTTATCTCCAGTATTCCCATCGTATTGATTGTGGTAGCCATTTGGTTTCTCATCGCTTATTTTGCCAACTCGGCAATGATTAATAGTGCAGCAAAATCGCATACCCTTGAGCGGAAAGACAATATGCGGGTGTATAATCTCACGGAAAATCTTTGTATGAGCGTGGGAATGAAAATGCCTAAATTGCGCATTATTGAAACCCAAGCTTTAAATGCTTTTGCCAGC
>DATGSA010000118.1:0-6221 GCA_035303085.1 Flavobacteriaceae bacterium | reverse complement strand
CCATTAATTCTCTTGGTGAGCGAATGTCCAATTGTTTAAATCCATTTTTTATATTCACGGAATTATAGCCACGTATCCGTTTAACATTTACGACGTGCTTAAAATACCAGCCTGTTGGTAAGTCGGCTTGGTTGATTGTTGCCAGTGCGAAATGCAAGCAGCATGCAAATCTTGTTTGCCCCACAATTTCTTCTGTGATGTATTCAGTCGCGAGGTTAATTACATTGTCATCTTCATCGACAAACTCTGTGCAGTCGCTTTTCAACTCCGTAATCAATGATATATTTTTTTTCAGGCGCTGGCTTTAATTATTTTTATAAAACCGCTGAAAGTATTTCTTTAGATTTGCCATCATTTACCCGTTTAAACAATGGTATAGTAAAGAACTATTCATCAAAACACCTGCCAAGCACATAGGTGTCCATATAAATTCGTAATATCTTCATAGTATAAAGTTACGAAATTCAGAGAGATGTTCAATTTTAGCACGATTTATCTTGCCTTGTGCTTAACTTCTTATTCCCTTAATATTTTTTCGCAGGTTTTTAAAGTTTTCTTTTGTTGAGTAAAACCAAAGTTCAAATAACTTTTACAATATGTTGTAGAAGTTTCATATTAGATAGAATTATGTAGTTTGGTATTTATGCTATCCGACTGATTTTCAAACATGGCGAAAGCTCCCTTATAGAATTAAGGGATAACAGATTACTCCACCAATCTTTTTTCGATATACTGAGAATTCATCACTCGGAGGGCTCCCATATAATCCATTTTAAAACTGACAATATCTCCTACCTTGTATTCTTTTTCGGTTTTACTGAGATCCATCACTAACATATCTGAACTTGCTCCGATAAAGTTGATGTTCTCATCGGTAGGGTTTAAGAAATCAGGTTTGGCCACATCTAAAAGTCCAATATCCAGAATTCCTCGTTTGTGTACTTGTCCGAAATCTTCTTCTTTGATTTCAAATTTTTCTCCCGATGGATTTTCGTCCAAGTCTCCGTAAGGACTTACCGGTTTTTCGGTGACTTCGATAATTTCTGCGTTTAATTTAAATACATCATCTCGCATTCCTTCGATAGTGGTATTGCTAAAAAGGTCTACGCCAAAGAAAAGGGTTTCCCCAATTCTAAAATGATTCACGCCTTCGGGAACCATTCCTTTTAACAACAGGGGAACCATTACTGATGATCCTCCGGACACTCCATTGATTTTTTTACCGAATTTCGCCTCGATGAGTTGTTCATATAGACTAAGTTGGATCAACTTATCTTTACTGGGCATCACCCCGCTGAGACAATTTAAATTAGAACCGATTCCGGCCACTTCTATATTGGGAAGATCAAATACTTTCTGATAAAAATCCATCAAAGATTCTCCCATAATGCCTTCTCTCAAATCACCCAATTCAATCATAATGAGGATTCGATGGGTTTTATTTTGTCGTTTAGCTTCATCGGAAAGCCATTTGATGGTCACAAATTCACTGTTAAAGCTTACATCGGCATATTTCACCACCTCTTCAATACTATTTTTAGCAGGCGGTTTAATATAGATTGTTTCTGTTTCGGGTTTCAGCTCCTTAATCACCTTCAGGTTACTTAACCTGGCATCACAAATTTGTTCATTTCCCAGCGACAAAATATATTCAAGATAGAGTTCATTTCCGCAAAGCATTTTGACTACCGGTGCCCATTCAATATTATGTTTTTTGAACAGCTTATCCAGAAAATCATAATTCTGCTTTAAGGATGATTTCTCAAGAGTTACAAAGGCCATAATAATTTTTTAAACGAATAATAAAGCCCTCTAATATAATGCTTTATTAAGAATTAACTCGAATCAATTAACAATTAAACTTTGAAGGGGAAAATTAAAAGAGGTTTCATGGCTCATAGCGCATTTCGAGGTATTTATTGGTGAATCCTAATTTTTCGTAGAGATATTTTGCCGGATTATCCGGTTCAACGTGAAGTGCAACGCTGCCTTCGGCAATTTCAAGAGCTTTTTCCATGACTTTCCTTCCAACGCCTTGTCCTCTTGTACTTTTATGAACAGCGATATAAACTAAGATATTGTCGGGAATATAATTTCCCATTCCTGTTTTGTTTATTATCGTTGCGCCAACAATTTCTAAAGCTTCATTTTTATAGGTAAGGGCAAATCCACCTAAACCTTGTTCACTTTCTTTTAAGGCGAATTTCAAACAGGCAATGATGTCTTCTTTGGGGTCTCCGTATTCCTCCAATTGTTGAAACAAAAATTCCACGAGCTCCTCGCGTTGAGCACTCGTGGGTTTCTGATTGGGATTGTAAAGACTAAAGCCCTTTTCCAAAAACATTACTTATATGTTTTCTTCGTCTCTCAATGCTTGTATATAAGCAGCCTTTTGATTTTGTTGACGACGTTTTACGGATGGCTTGGTATAATAACGATTCTCTCGCAAGTTTTGCAATACTTTTGTATTACGATACTTACGTTTTAAACGCTTTAATGCGCGATCGATCTTCTCGCCTTCTTTAACTTTAACTATCAGCATAAATAATTTCTATTTTTTAATTTTTATACGGTTAAAATACCGTTGTTTTATTTTGGGTTGCAAATATAACAATATCCGAGAACAAAATCATTAAAATTGACATTAAAAATTGACCGATTAATAAACAACTTTCTTTTCAAGAAATCTTCCGCTAAAACTTCTTATTCTTTGTCTTTATTTTCCTCTTTTTTCTTGCCGAAAATATTCTCTAAAGCATTTCGAGCTTTCTCTTTTCGCTCCTCTTCTTTGGTTTTTTCATTCTCTGCCGGTTTATCTTTCTCTCCTTCAGACAAACTATCGGGTTCTTGAGTTTCCTCTTCTGTTTCTCCTCCTCCAAAAATACCTTCTAAGAATTCTCTACCTTTATCTTTGGCCTTATCTTTAAGATCCTGCTTTTGTTTCTCAACAATTTCATCTACTAAAACCTGAGTCGCTGCTTTGATATCAACATTTATTTTAGGGTTTTTTATTTGCCCTGTAACACTTATCGGTAAATCTATTTTCATATTCTCCAAATCTGTTTTCGTTAGTTTAGCCAACTGACTACTGACGTCTCTTCCTAAATATTTAGCGGGAACATCAAGATCCATTCTATAATCCAATTCATTATTGAAGGTATGTCGCCCTTTAATTTCTGCTTTTATATCTTTACGTATATTAAAGGTGAAAGGTTGAAAGTTTACACCGCCATCTTCAAAGCTAAATTTGGTGGACAAATCCTTCAAATCTAACTTATCAAAATTGACGAAATTCAACCGATCATTCAAATTAGATACAAAAGGCAACCGGTCTTCTTGAACTGTTGCGTTTAGAATTTCAGCAATCCCGGACCCTGTCAACGAAGAATATATCGGCGCTAAATCTTTGGTCAAATCTCCATTCAAATTAATCTCCGTAGTTAAATCTCCAACAAACGCTTGCGCAATTGGAGCAAGGGATTTCAATAACTCCATTTCATTTAAGGATTGCGTAATTCCAATCTTATTCAAGCTCAACGCCATATCAAATTTAGGGGTTTCCGTTTTGGTTTCTACACTTCCGTTTATACCAATACTACCTCCAAAAATATCAGCAGTGATATTTTCTAAACTTGCCTTTTCATCTTTAATCCGTAAACCTCCTTTTGCATTTGCCAAGGTCAGGTTGTCATACAATACTTTATCAGCCGTAAAATTTAAACTCACATCTAAAAAGGAAGGAATCTTAATCGCCTCTTCACTGCTGGCAATCGCTTTTTTGTCTGTCTTTGAAGTCTCACTCTCTTCTTTTTTCTCTTCATTAGAATCTGAAACCATAAAATCACTAACCGCAAAAGTTTGTGAATTTAAATTGAAGTTACCTTTTATTGGTTGATCTTTAAATAAATATCCCATCAAGTTTTGAATGGTTCCGCTAAGATGAGCATCGGTCTGGCCGGTTTTCATACTGAACTCTTCCAGATTCACGGTTTTTGGATTAAACTGTAAAGCGGCTTTACTGATTTCAACAGGATTTGCCATTTCTTCAGAGGTGTACCTAAAATCTCTTAAACTTGCGGAACCACTACTGGCAATTCGCTCATATCGCTCTTTTTCTAAATCGTCCATCGCAAAAGAAGTAGTCATATCAGCATTTAAAATCCCGTTTAAATCCATGTCCATTTCAAATGGATAAGCCTGGTCAATATTGGCAAGGTTCAGTCGACCTTTGGCCGCAATATCAATCAAAATATTCCCCATCAAATCTTTGAAATTTCCATTCGCCGAGAACACATCTTGATCTATGGTGAAAGTCAATTTAGGAAGTGCCAAATTCATATCTTTCATCAATCCGGTTTCATTTTTTAATATAGCATTGAAATTGATATGCTGCACTGCTTTAGGTAAGTCTGGAAACTTAAAATAAGCGTTTTCACTGCTTACCGCAATATCCATTTTAGCAATATGCTCCTCATCCATCACACCATATATTCTTCCATCTACATCAAAATCTCCGGAAGTTTCAACTTGATCCAAACCGCTGATATATTCTTTAGGAATTACACCTAAAAAGTTTTTGAAATCTGAAGTTGGCGTATTAAAACTAATATCCATTTCTTGGTTATCTTCATTAACCTGAACATACCCTTCAAAAATCAACTCCAACTGATTGATCAGTGCCTTATTATCCTCAAAACTGAATTTCATATTATCCAAATCCATTTTGATATCCGCATCTAAATGCAAAGCGGTATTTTCAAAATATTCAGATTCGCCCATTTTAAAGGAAAGCAATCCATCGGTTTTTGTAGATAGTGTTGAAACCGCCGTAGAAAAATCTCCTTTCCCTTCGTGGTTAAACTCTTTCAACCGCAAAAACATTTTAGAACTTTCATCTAAATAATTGATTCGGGAATTTTTAATCTCGTAATGACTTATGTTTAACGTCAGCGCGTCATCGGAATCTTCCTTTTCCTCGGTTTTGTCAGATTCTATGGCGATGTCGTAATTAGCAACACCTTCTTCATTTACTTCAATATTGACAAAGGCCTCTTCTAAGCCCAATTCATTTATGCTCAACGGACTGTCTCCGGACTTAAAAAGTTGAGGGATTCCCATATCCAAAAACAAAGTCTTGGCAGAAACTAAAGTATCTCCTTCAAAAGGAGCTTTATTGATCACACTGATGTCTTCCAGCTTGAGTCGAGCATCGGGAAAACTGCTAAACAGACTTAACCCCAAATCACTCCATTCTACTGAAGCATTGACATTTTTGTTTATTGCTTTTTTGACTTGCTTCTCAATTGTTCCCTTAAATAAAAATGGTGCAGCTATCAGAAAAACAACTAATATCAAAACAATGATTCCAACAATCTTTAGAATTCTTTTCATAAATTAGTTTCTGTGTTTTTAGTTCTATAAGGGTGCGAAAATACTGAATTTTAAGTTCTTGCAACGGGGTTTAACAAGTTCTTAAAAGCAAGGTCTCAAAATAAATACGCTGTTATTCCTTAGCTTTTATTTGAATAAGATAACGACATTCCATTTATCAAAACTTTCCATGTATTTTTACCGAAATTTGAGCTGCTCAAAAAGCTAAATTTAATCTGCAAAAACAAAACCATTGAAGTCACCTATCACCGCTTATATTGGATTGGGAAGTAACCAAGGAAATCGCATCGAACACTTACAAAATGCGGTTGATTTGATATTTGAAAGAACAGGGACAGTAAAAAAGATTTCCGGAATCTATGAAACTCCGGCTTTAGGGTTTGAAGGTGATGATTTCCTCAATGCTTGTATCAGTATAGAAACCCGTTTTTCTGCGGAAAAAGTTTTAGCGCAGCTCCTTGAAATCGAAAAGGATTTAGGGCGTAAGCGTATTTCCAACGATTACGAAAACAGAACTTTAGATCTTGATTTATTGTTTTATGGGGATGCGATTATCGATTCAGAAAACTTAACCCTCCCCCATCCACGTTTAACGCAGCGTAAATTTGTGCTGGAGCCTTTAGCTGAAATCGCCCCAAAATTCATTCACCCCATTTCAAAAAACTCTATTCAGAAACTATTAAGCAATACTTCAGACACTTCTGAAATCAAGCGATCTTCACAAACATTGAATATACCCGAATTTTCTTTTCAAAACTTATCTTATCTGGCGATAGAGGGAAATATCGGCGCGGGAAAAACCAGTTTGGCCACGATGATTTCGCAAGATT
>DATGSA010000117.1:0-2665 GCA_035303085.1 Flavobacteriaceae bacterium | reverse complement strand
AGGACTTATAGCAAAAGAAAAATCAGAAATAAATCACCCACCATACAGACCGCCTTATTTTAAAATTAGGGGGAGGGGGAGGTCTGTTTTTGAAGTTAAAAATCACTTGCTGATTATCAGCGAGTTAGCTGTGTATTTGATGGTTTTTACGATTTACCCGTTTGGTAGTGATAAAAAATAGCGGGATTTGTGCATGGTAAACGGTGAATGAAAAACTCTAATCAACGAAGTACAAAATATCGCTCACAGATTAAAAAATCAAAGATTCCTTATCTGCTGTAGATTCTTTAGTGAAGGAGGATTCAATCATCAATCATCAATCATCAATCAACTCTCTGCTTTTTCCAAAGTAAAAGAAAACTCACTTCCGACGCCATAATCACTTTCTACATAAATTTTTTCCTTATGGGCTTCCAATATGTGTTTAACGATAGACAAGCCTAAACCCGAACCACCATCTTCTCTTGAACCGCCTTTATCCACACGGAAAAAACGTTCAAATAAGCGCGGAATATCTTCCTTTTTAAAACCTTGACCATTATCTGTAATACGCACAATAATTTTTTCTGAAGTTAAGTCCTCAATACTGATTTCAGTAGTTCCTTTTTTCTGTCCATAGTTGATAGAATTCATCACTAAATTGGTGACAACTTGCTGAATGCGTTCTTTATCAGCATTTACCCAAATCGGCTTCTTATAAGGCTTATCAAAAGTCAAGGATATTTTAAGTTTTTCCGCATTGATCTCCAGTATGTCAAAAACCGTTTCAATTACTTTGACAATATCAAATCTCTCTTTTTCTAAATGTAGATTCCCAGACTCCAATTCGGTGATCATGTCTAAGTCTTCCACAATATAGACCAATCGCTCTACCGCTTTGTTGGCTCGTTCTAAATATTTTTTTGTTCTTTTTTCGTCTTCCAATGCGCCCTCTAAAAGGCTGTCGATATAACCTTCAATCGTAAACAATGGCGTTTTTAATTCGTGAGAAACATTTCCGACAAATTCCCTTCGATAATTCTCCCGAATTTTCAGCGCTTGAATTTCCAGCTTTTTATTCTCTGCAAATTCCTCTACTCTCCGCGTCAATTTTTCCATATCGGTAGTGACAAGCTCCTCTTCAATAGGTAAATCTGCTAAAAGAGAAACATTTTTATACAGATTCAGAATTTTTTTATTGATAAATTTCTCTACTCTGATCTGAATGACAAAGAAAAATATCAAAAAGCTTAAAGGAGTAAATATTAGAAAAGAAAAAGGGTTGGGCTCAAAGAAAATCATTTGGATTACTAAAAAACCAACGCTCACCAAGAGAGTTAACCACAAACTGGTAAAAAATGAAAATGCATATGATTTTTTTGAGTCACTGTTCATTATAACACATATTTATAACCAATTCCCGACACGGTTTCAATCTTTTCTGCTCCAATTTTTTCTCGGAGTTTTCGGATATGCACATCCACTGTTCTTCCTCCTACAATCACGTTTTCCCCCCAAACTTCGTTTAAAATTTCTTCTCTTGAGAATACTTTGCCTGTTTGTGCTACCAACAGATATAGAATATCAAATTCTTTTTTTGGCAAATGCAGTTTTTGGCCCTTCTGTTTAATTTGATAGGCTTGTTTGTCAATTGTTAAATCTCCGGAACTAAGCAGAACTCGATCTGTCTGGTTATTAAAACGGCGCAATAAGGCCTTCACCTTCCTCACTAAAATTTTAGGACGAATAGGTTTGGTGATATAATCATCCGCCCCGGCATCGTAACTTTCCAATTCTTTAATATCCTGATTTACAGCTGTCAAAAAAGTGATAATCGTATTTTGCAAGTCGGGAAGCAGACGTAGTTTCTTACAGGTTTCGATGCCATCCATTCCCGGCATCATCAAATCTAAAATAATCAGGTGTGGAACTTTTTCTTTCGCTTTTTCCAAAGCTTTTTTCCCATTTTTCGCCTTCCGAATTTGATATCCCTGCTTGGAGAGATTGTATGATAAAATCTCCAAAATATCCGGATCATCATCCACCAAAAGTATTTCTATATGTTTATTTTTCATTTGATTGTCACCACTAATCTGTCCGGCAATAAAATAGTTTTTATAAGTACAAAGTGTCGATAAAAATACAAAAATTAATCAATTTTAAATGCAGTACAGCAACAGTAAGGCAATTTTATAAATAGAAAAATATCTTTCCCCTCATCATATTTACTATATTGGGCAGAATTTCAAATGAAAAAAATGCGTAAATATCTTATCCTGATCACCCTTCTAACCGGACTTGTAACTTTTGCCAATGCGCCACAATGGGGCAAAACTGGACACCGTACCACTGCAGAAATTGCCGATCAATATTTGACGGATAAAACAAAAGCGGCCATAACGGATCTACTCGATGGATACAGCACGGCTTTTGTTTCAACCTATGCCGATGAAATCAAAAGCGATCGAAATTTTGATGAATATAGCGCTTGGCATTACATCAATATTCCGGAGGGAAAGACTTACGTTGAAGTAAAAGATGACCTCGGTCCTAATATTATTTCCGCGATTAAAAAAGCAAAAAAAGGACTGAAAGATCCCACTACGCCTCGCGAGAAAAAACAGTTTTACCTAAAAATGTTGATTCATCTGATCGGTGATTTACATCAACCACTTCACATTGGCCG
>DATGSA010000116.1:0-3201 GCA_035303085.1 Flavobacteriaceae bacterium | reverse complement strand
TTTTTTTCAAAATATCGACACTCTCCTTTACACGTTGTAATGGAACATGCGGATCCGGGTCCCCGGTACCGATAAAAATGGGAGTTTCGTTAAAGTCGCCGGAATAATCCTCCTCATTTATTTTGTCGCCAATTAGTCCACCGGTAAATGCTGCCACTCCGCCAAATCGCTGTGCGTGGCGCGCAACAAACTCTAAAGTTAAACAAGCACCTTGCGAAAACCCAAGGAAGTAAATGTTTTCAGCGGTAATTCCTTGTTTTGTTATTTTTTCTACCGTTTCTTTTAGCAAATCCAACGCAGAGGATAGCCATGGCTCATTTTGTTCTGGTTTGGCCAGAAACGAATAAGGGTACCAAGTATTATTTGTTGCTTCGGGGGCGAGTAGGGCATACTCAGCTACCTCGAATTGTGAAGCAAGCCCTAAAATATTACGGGCATTTGCTCCACGACCATGAACCATAACTAATGCTTTTTTGGCTTCTTGTAAAGATTTTCCGGCGGTTATTATATTTTTCTTGTGCATAGTGTTTGTTATTTTGTTTTTAATTCCGGCAATCCTTTTTCAATCCGGTCTCGCATTGGTTGATATTGTTTGGGTAATTGCAGCGAACTTCCCAATTTTTCTACAGTTTCATCTGTTGCAAAGCCAGGATTGTCGGTCGCAATTTCGAAGAGTACGCCTCCCGGTTCCCGGAAATAAAGCGAAAAGAAATAGTCGCGGTCTATTTTTTCGGTGATATGAAGTCCTCTGGCTACAATTTTTTCTCTCATCGCCATCAAATCCTCTTCGTTTTTTACTCGAAATGCCACGTGATGATTCGTGCCTCCGGCATTTAAACCTCTTTCGGCTTCTGGTATTTCCAATAGATCAACCATAGCTGCATTTTCTACAGTATCGGTTTGGTAGCGATATAAATTATCCTCTTGGTCTATCAATTTATAACCGAAGAGATCGGTCAAAATCGCGGCGGTGGCTGCGTTATTTTTTAGGGTTAAGATAACCGTATGAAATCCTTTGATTGCAACATCCGTTTTTATTTCCGGAGTTTCAAATCCTTTTCGCGCATCATTGTGTTTGGTTTCAATTAAAGTGAGCTGCAACCCATCGGGATCCTGAAAACTAAGCAATTTTTCACCAAATTTTTCACCTGTTTCATAAGAAATATTGAGCTTTTCCAAGCGGGATTTCCAAAAGTCCAAGCTTTCTTTCGGTACGGAATAGCCGATATCTGTAGCCATACCAGCACCGTTTTTTCCTTGTCTGACATTTTTCCAAGGAAAGAAGGTAAGGATGGTTCCAGGAGTTCCTACTTTATCTCCAAAATAGAAGTGATAGGTCTGGGGATCATCGAAATTTACCGTTTTCTTTACTAAACGCAATCCGAGAGTTTTGGTGTAAAAATCGTAGTTGCGCTGTGCGTCGCCAGCAATGGCGGTGATATGGTGTAATCCTAATATTTTGTTCATTATGTCTAAATTTAATTTATTTCTGTTTTTCTAAGTTACTTTTACAAAAGCGATTTACTCGGTTGAGGGTTTTAACCAATTGTCAACATATCTTCAGCATTTCCAGATCGTCCTTTTACTGTTTTTTTACGGTAAAAAAGAAAGATACATTTTACCTTTAAATGATTACTGATAGCAGTTTCACCTGTAGGTATAATGAGTTTTGGCATACGGCTTTTATAAAGGTCTTTCCAATTCGTTTTTACGATGGAACAGTAAGTAGTCCAATGAAAACCTTCCCGGTCCGGTGAGCGTTAAGGCTATAAAGGAAAACAGGTAGAAGAAGCGTAACTCCAAGACCTCAAAACCATCACCAACTATAAAGGCGTGAAAAATGAAAACAACGATAAAATTCACGGACAAGATCAAAGTAGCTATTCTGGAAAACAAGCCTAAAATCAAAAGGATTGCGCAAATCCCTTCTGCAAATGCGGCCATAAAATAGGAGGTGTTGGCACCTATACCAATGGGATCCATAAATTGAATTTCCTGTCCACTAAGAATCACGGACAATTTTTCAAAGCCATGGCCATAGATCAAAACAAGACCAAAGACCAATCTCAAAATCAACAGACCGGTGTCGCGACCTACATCCCAGTTACCGCTCAAAGAATTTAATGTTCGTTTCATAATAAACTGTTTTTGATTCTTTCCGAATAATGGATTCTGAAGGGTTAAATTTACTGATTTTCTTTGAAATTCGTAACGACAATTAATTATATATAAATAATTGTCGTTCTTTCAATTTACTTGTTTGTGTTTTTTATCGTCCACATAGCCCCGTTTTTAGTAATTAATTTTTTGAGTTTATCTTTTTCAGAAAGTTCGTTCAATACTTTTTCACTTTCCGCTCGTGGTGTTCCCGAAAGCTCAGAAAATTCTTTTGCAGTAAGCGAAGGATATATTGAGAAAAGTGATTTCCAATCTTTACTATACTCCTTTTTGGTGATGTTTGGGTTCAATTTCAGGATGGCCATTTCGTAAAATGCATAAGGCCTGGAGCCATAAACGGTTTCTTGATTACCAGCATCGTCAAAAAAGAATATCGTAGGAAAGCCTCTTACGCCCAATTCTTTTCCTAATTTTAAATCTTCTTCAAACAATTCTTTTGCCTTTCCTTCAAAATCAGATTTCAATTGCTCCACATTAAGTCCTACTTTTTCAGCGGCAGTTGCCAAATGTTCCCATTTAGCGATGTTTTTCTTTTTCAGGAACACCATTTCTCGAATTTCCCGCATAAATAAATTGGCTTTTTCTTCGTCTTGCATTTGTGCTGCTTTATATGCGATAGATGGGGGATAGGAGGAATCCAAAGGGTCTTCCAACCACAAGTCTCCGTCAATGGGCATATCGTAATGTTCGCTCACTTCATCCCAATGGCTTGCTACATCAGCTGGTTCACCAATGCCACCGCTGTTGTAACTCCAGTCTGGTAGTAAACCACCCATTCTGTATTCTATGTCAATAGCATCGCCATATTCTAATTTGAGTTTGCGCAGTTGCGGCTCGATGCCCCAACAGGACGAACAAATAGGATCGGTATAATAAATGAGTTTCACCGACTTTTTTGATGATTGCTCGTTACTTTTGTTTGTACTGTCTGCAGTATCTTCGGAGGTTGCGCACATTCCGGTTTCTATGTCACATAAAAGCGGATTGGTTTTTGGTGTTTTCTTTTTCATATATTTTGAATTT
>DATGSA010000115.1:0-2457 GCA_035303085.1 Flavobacteriaceae bacterium | reverse complement strand
TTTACTTAACTCAAGAGTATGTTTAAACTCTTCAAAACTAACACAATAAATATTTGACGTGTCTAATTCTTTTTTATTAAGAAATTTCACCAAAGATTCTTTATTTTCAATCTTGGGATCTGTCACTCCATATAGTGTTCTAACTACTAAAGTACAGCTTTGTATAATTAGTAAAAAATAAAAAGAAAATGACGTATGGTAAGAAATGTCTTTTTCCCTTTTTTAAATTATTGCCAGCCATAATTTTTTCTATTTATTTTAATTTTTTTACAGTCCAATATTTTGTTGTTAGGGTATTGTTTCCAGTAAAATCAAAAGAGATAAAAGGACTAATTCATGCAGAGACAATGTCTGCTATGATTTTAGGTTCGCCAATTTTTTCTAAATCTAGGTTTTTTAACCGAAAGGTTGTGTTTTTTACTCAATGGGAGGATGAGGACTATCTAAATGATTTTTTAGAACTAAATTCAAGGGGAAAATAAATAGCAAAAGGCTGGCATGTTCGATTAGAATATTTACGACAATGGGGAGGAATTTCAGGGTTTCAGATACTTGTTCAGGAAATGGAATTGAATAACGAAAATTCACCTGTAGTTGCGGTCACAATTGCTCGAATGAAATACACACAAATCCCTCGATTTATTCGTTGGGGAAGACCTGTTGAAAAGCAAGTTCGGGATGATCATGGAACTTCTTTGTCTTCTATTCGATACCCAAATATAATATCGACTTTTTCTATCTGGAAAACACAAAAAGCCATGACTGATATGGTTAGGGGACACAGCAAAAGTAAACAACCTAAAAGGCATGTCAATGCGATAAAAGAGCGTGATAGAAAAGATTTTCATTTTGAATTTACAACATTGCGCTTTAGACCATTTACAGAATGTGGTGAATGGAATAATAAATCAAATTATATTCTCAATAAAACTGAACAGCTATGAATTTAGCATATAGAATGCAAAAAATTCAAGATTGGTTTACACAACAATCATATAAAACTCTCTACAAAACCAAAAGAGTCATTTATTCATCTCGCATCAAAACATTAATCGTAACTTTGTTGTAATGAAAGTTTTAATTATAGAAGACGATCAAAGAGTCGCAGAGCTGATACAAAGAGGATTGCAAGAGCAAGGCTATAGCATAACTATAGCTTACGATGGTTTTTTAGGTAAGAAATTAGCTTTACAATATCCGTATGATTTGATTATTTCAGACATCGTTTTGCCAAAATTAGACGGTCTTGAGCTCTGTCAACAAATCAAGGAATACAAACCTGATACGCCAATTATTATGTTAACTGCGCTTGGAACTACAGACGACAAAGTAGAAGGTTTTGACGCCGGTGCAGATGATTATCTTGTAAAGCCTTTTGAAATGAGGGAGTTATTGGCGCGAATTCGGGTGCTACTAAAACGAAACAAGAATACAACTAACAATATAGGTAGTATTTTAAAATATGCAGATTTGGAAATGAATTTAAATACTGTCATTGTAAAACGCAACGAGATAGAAATTCAACTCACTCCAAAAGAATTTAATTTGCTAAAATATATGTTGCAAAATCCTGAAAGAGTGTTGTCAAGAGTAGAAATAGCCGAAAAAGTTTGGGATACTCATTTTGATACTGGGACAAACTTTATTGATGTTTATATTAATTATCTAAGAAAAAAGATTGATAAGGATTTTGACAAAAAACTAATCCACACCCGATCGGGAATGGGATTTATTTTGAAAATAGAAAATGAAAATTAAAGATCAACTCACTTTATTATTCTCAATAATCACAGCTACTATTTTGTTTCTGTTTGCGATTATTATTTACTATTCGGCAAAAAAAGACAGAGAACAAGAGTTTTACGCACTGTTGAAAAAGGAAGCCATCACCAAAGCCAATCTGTTTTTTAATGCAAGTGTCGATAGTAAAACATTACAGGATATTTATCTCAACAACCGGAAAATTCTCAACGAAGTGGAAGTTGCCATTTATGATCCGTCATTCAATCTTTTATATCACGATGCTGTAGATATCGATTATGTTAAGGAAACCAAACAAATGATAGATGAAATTTATCAAAAAGGAGAAATTCATTTTTATCAAGACCATTGGCAAGTGGTCGGTTTGAGATATACGTTTCAAGGCAAAACATATATTGCTACAGCCACAGCGATTGACCAATATGGTTATAATAAATTAGATAGCTTATTTAAAACCATCATTATTGTCTTGATTATTTCCATTTTGGTAATCTACATTACAGGGCGTTACTTTTCTAAAAAAGCATTTAAGCCTGTTAAGGAAATGACGGAAAAAGCTGCCGCTATTTCGGCTACTAATCTCGATTTGCGTTTATCTGCTAATGGTAACAAAGACGAACTTTCGGAATTGGCAAACACTTTTAATCAAATGTTAAGTCGATTAGAAAGTTCTTTTGATGCTCAAAAACATTTTGT
>DATGSA010000114.1:0-2385 GCA_035303085.1 Flavobacteriaceae bacterium | reverse complement strand
TGCTTTGAAAAAAGTAACGTTTTTTTGTTTTAAAGAATCTTTAAAATCAACATTGTTAAGTGAAAATATCGGTTTGATGAATTAATTTAGAAATTCAGAAAGTGTATCTTTGGCGAGAATCAAAAACGTATCGCTATGTATCAACCTCTTCAAACCATTCACTCCATTTGGGCTTACATTGTAATTTTTATCGTTCTTATCGCTGTATTAAATGCGATTGCAGGGACGGTAACAAAAAGACCTTTTTTACCGAAAGACAAAAAACTGGCATTGTATGCACTAATTGCAGTTCATATACAATTCCTGGTGGGTATTATAACCTATGTGATTTCTCCGCTTGCATTAAAAAATATTCAAAATTCCGGAATGGGAACGGTGATGAAAGATTCACTTTCTCGACTTTATGCAATTGAACATCCTTTGATGATGTTAATTGGGGTGATTTTAATTACCATTGGATATTCCTCACATAAAAACAAAGAGCTTCCCGGTAAAAAATTTAAAACACTGATGATTTACTATTTAATAGGTTTCATTCTAATTCTAAGCAGAATTCCATGGGCGCAATGGTTTTCTTAATTTAATACGACAATAAATAAAACTTCATAAAGGCAATTGGTTGTTAATCAATTGCCTTTATTAATAAGACATAAACCGGAAAATGATCACTGTATCCGCCGGTAAATCCATTTGCAAATGCCCGATACGGATATCCTTTGTATTGCCCTCTCGGGTTTTGAAGGTATTTTTTATTGAAAATTCCTGCTTTGTGTAATCGATAAGAACTGTAGTCATCTTTTTTTGCCAATTCAGAGCTAAGGATGATTTGATCAAAAAGATTCCATCCGTCTCTGTAAGCAAGTGTTCCTTGTCCTCTTTTAAACATGTTTTCCATCGGATTGTAAAGCTCTTTCATGTTTAAGTTTTCTCTTGAACTTTTGGCTTGTAACACCTCTTTGATGCTCATATTGGTAGGGTCGTCGTTAAAATCACCCATATTGATGATTTTGGCATACGGATCTTCACTAAATAAAGAATCGATGATATGCATATTTAATTCTGCGGCTTTTAATCTGCCCGGACGGCTTCGCTGTTCTCCGCCCGAACGCGAAGGCCAGTGATTGACGATAAAATGTATTCTTTCGCCGTCCATTACGCCGCTAACTAAAAGCTGATCGCGGGTGTAAACTCTTCTCTCCGGGTCTAAAGTGTTGTAAATAAGCAATTCATAGGAGGTGTGCGCGGTGGGTTGAAAAATCCCTTTCCGATAAAGCAAAGCAACATCAATACCTCTTCTGTCGGGACTGTCATAATGAATGATGCCGTAATTGTATTTTCGCAATGCCGGTTGATTGACTAGGTCTTCCAAAACACGAAGGTTCTCAACTTCACACAATCCGATGACGGTTGGTGCTTGTTGGGTTTCATCATATCCAATTTCAGAAATAACCTTTGCAATATTTTTTAGTTTTTCATTATAGTGTTCTTCTGTCCATCGATTTTTTCCTTCCGGTGTCCATTCTTCATCAAAAATAGATTCATCGCGTTCGTAATCAAAGAGATTTTCTACATTGTAAAAAGCGATGGTGTTAACTTTAAATTTCTGGTTTTGAGCGGTTGCACTTAGGTTTACAAACAAGAAAACAAGCGCAACTTTAATTAAATTTTTCATTTCAACGAGGTGTGATTTTTTATAAATAATAAGTGATAAAATCAGGGTCAAAAATACTTAATTCATTTTAAAACTGTAGTTTTGTACTCGTTTTAATTTATTAGTCAAAGACATAATGAACAAAATCATGTTATCAATTTTCACTGTGTTTTTAATGAGTTTTATAGCTCATTCACAAGATTCAGTGATTAAAGGAAAGGTTGTTGATGCCTATTCTAATGAGCCTGTCCCGGGAGTCTTAATTGATGTTCAGGGAGTTGGTTATCAGACAGAAACTGATGCCACGGGAAGTTTTGAATTATCGGGTAATATTCCGCCCGGTGATCAAACTTTAGTAATTTCAAAAGATGGATACAATACGTTGTTTATGCCCGTTTCCATAAATCCGGGAGAAACTCTTGAACTCGCTTCTATCTTTATTGTAATTGATATTGCTGAGGTGGAAACTCAAATAGGAATAATTAGTCTTTCAGAAGAGCAACTGGACGAAGACGAAGGAACCTCTAACAACGTCTCCGGTTTGCTTCAAGCTTCGCGCGATGTATTTTTAAATGCTGCATCCTACGATTTTAGCGCTACTTTTTTCAGACCCAGAGGGTATAACAGTGAAAATGGAAAGGTGTTGATTAATGGATTGGAAATGAACAAGTTGTTTGATGGCCGTCCGCAATGGGCAAATTGGGGCGGATTGAATGACGCTCAAAGAAATCAGG
>DATGSA010000113.1:0-3459 GCA_035303085.1 Flavobacteriaceae bacterium | reverse complement strand
ATCCGGGTTTTGGCGGACAAAAATTCATAGAAAACACTTATAAAAAAATAATTCAGTTAAAAGAACTTATTATTGACAATGAAGCTACCACAAAAATTGAGGTAGATGGAGGCGTAAACAATAAAAATATTCAAAAATTAGCCGATGCCGGAGCTGATATTTTTGTGGCTGGAAGTCATGTTTTCAAATCTGAAAACCTTTTACAAACTATTGAAGAACTAAACGAACTTGCCAACTCTTAAAAACAAAAAAATGTTAGACTTGTTGATAATTGGTGGCGGACCAGTTGGAATTGCCACAGCATTAGAAGCAAAAAAGAAAAATTTAAATTATATCGTCATTGAAAAGGGAGTTTTGGTCAACTCTATTTTCCATTTTCCGGCGTATATGCGCTTTTTTTCTACTTCGGAAAAATTGGAAATCGACAATATTCCTTTTACCAGTATCAATCCCAAACCGACGCGATCGGAAGGTTTGGAATATTATCGGAAAGTAGCTTATAACAATGATTTAAAAATCAACTTGTTTGAAAAAGTAGAAACTATCGAAAAGGTAGAGAATCATTATAAAGTGGAAACCTCAAAGGGCGCTTATTCCACTAAAAATATAACCGTAGCTACCGGGTTTTATGGAATTCCGAATTACATCAATGTTCCGGGAGAAGATTTGCCAAAAGTATCGCATTATTATAATGACCCACATTATTACTACATGCAAAAAACCATTGTCGTCGGGGCGAGTAATTCTGCTGCCGATGCTGCTTTGGAGATTTATCGTAAAGGTGGAGAAGTTACCATGGTGGTTCGGGGAGACGACATTGGAGAACGGGTGAAATATTGGGTCAGACCGGATATCAAAAACCGAATTGCCGAAGGGAGTATCCGTGCTTTTTATAATGCCAATGTAGTAGAAATCCGTGAAAATGAAGTGGATATCAAACTTCAAAACGGAGAAATAAAGACTTTGGAAAATGATCATGTCCTGATTCTAACAGGTTATCGACCGAATTATGCTTTTCTTAAAAAACTGGGGATTAAAATCTCTCAGGATGCAAAAAAGATTCCTCATTACGATATCGAAACGATGGAAACCAATCAAGAAGGAATTTATCTGGCCGGTGTGATTTGTGCCGGAGAAGAAACCCATAATTTACTGATAGAAAACTCTTTGATTCACGCCAAAAAAATTGTAAAGCATATCAGCGGTCAAATAAAAAAACAAAACCTGCAAAAAACATAATTCTTTTAATATGGAAATAATCATAATGCTTAGCATTACTATATTCTCTTCGAACTCCGTGCACGCTGTGGTTGATTTTAAGTAGATAACTCTGAAAACATCTAACGCTTAAAATTATAAACATATCCAAAACTCAATTCGCTAAAATCCGCTTGACCGAGATTTGAATTAATATGCGCCCCCACAAACAAGTTGTGTTTTTGAAAAACATGAGTTCCTAAAAAGTAATATTTCAATCCTAAACGGGCAGAGATTCTGTATTTTAATTTGAAGTAATCATTGTATTCTCCTAACACCCAATTCTCTGGGATTTCCACAGGAGTATTACGCCAACCTTCATTGATACGCCAATCGATTTTGTAAGCAGGTTTGTACAGATTATATCCAAAATTAAGATCAATTCCAAAGTGATTCAAGAGGACTTCCCCATGAATTGTCAGCCCAACGTTAGAGGCATAGATAAAAGGATTTTTTTGAAAGCGATAAAACTCTCTACCGGGCTGAACCAAGGAATGATTGTCATTGATATAATCGTAATAATGCTGATAAAAATTGTAATAAAATCCCATTCCTATCTTCCAAGTGTTATTAAAAACTTTACCGTATTCACCAGAAAAAACATACACATTACGCTTGTCATTAAAAGCGGTAGAAAGCACATTTTTACCCAATCCCGTCCTAAAAGACAAATAGGAATAAACGCTATTTGAAAAGTCTTCAAAAGCAGAGTTTTCATGTGAATTTCTTTTATTGTCATAAGGTTTAATATCGGCTGATACCCCAATTAAAAAAGAATTGAGCCCTTGATTTCTAAGCTTTGTATGTCCATTGGAATGATGAGAATATCCACCTCCTATCCTCCAGTCAATTTGGGTAAATTGAGCGATATCATAATACAAATACAATCGATATGCCCAAGCCAAGGATTTTGAAATCGCTTGGTTATATGGATTTTTCTCTTCGTGAAATTTTCTGTTATGGTAAGAAACTCCTAATCCTGATTGAAGTTTTAATCTTTCAGAGCCAAATATTGGAAATTCTATAATCGGCATAACTGTAATTGCAAAACCTAAGTCATCTCGGTTATCAAAATCAGTCAACATAAAGGATAATCCTGTTTTTATATTCCTCATTCTCTGTGCCCATTCCTGTGGATTATTTTTCTGATTTCTTCTAATACTCAATCCTACCTGTTTTTGAAAACGAGCTTCCGGAAAATTTTCATTAGCCTTATTAGACCATCCTACCAATAATTCAGGAGTATAAATCATGGAGTTTTGTCGCCAAGACGTTCCATCCTGGGCTACGGTGAGCAACGGTAAAATAAAAATAATTGCGAAGAAAGTTCTTTTCATTAAAATCTGATCAATCAAAGATGCATGCCAAACAAAATAATAGATTTTCTTAAGAACATAAAGGTATTTTTAACTTAAAAAACGTGTTGTGTTTTATGAATTTTATATCTCCTCAGTGACTTCTCATATCAAGCAAGATAAATTTCACTTTTCATCTCAAATGTTTTACTTTTAGCAAAAAATCGAATCTTTTTCAGATGAGCCAAGTAGAAGACAAAATCAAAAAATTACGGGAAGAATTAGAAAATCATAATTACCGATATTACGTATTGGATGATCCCAGCATATCGGATTATGATTTTGATATGAAACTTAAAGAGCTGCAGGAATTGGAAGAAGCTCATCCGGAATTTGCCGATAAAAACTCCCCTACCCAACGTGTTGGTGGAGAAGTTATCAAGGGATTTAAAACAGTTCAGCATCAATATCCGATGTATTCACTTTCCAATTCCTACTCCAAAGAAGAGTTGGAGGAATGGGAAAAAAGAATAGAAAAACTAATCGATCACAAATTTGAATTCACCTGTGAACTCAAATATGACGGCGCTTCTATCAGTTTATCTTATGAAAATGGGGAGTTGGTTCGCGCGCTCACCCGAGGCGATGGCGTTCAAGGCGATGATGTGACACACAATGTGAGAACCATTCGCTCTGTACCTTTAAAATTAAAAGGAGATTATCCGGAAAAATTTGATATTCGCGGAGAAATTGTATTGCCTTTTGAGGGGTTTTCTCAACTCAATGCAAAAAGAGTAGAAAATGGCGAAGAACCTTATGCCAATCCGCGTAACACCGCTTCGGGGAGTTTGAAACTTCAAGACAGTGCAGAAACCGCCAAACGTCCGTTGGATTGTTTGGTTTTTAG
>DATGSA010000112.1:0-10837 GCA_035303085.1 Flavobacteriaceae bacterium | reverse complement strand
CTATTGGATTTGTCTTTTGTCCCATATCTTAACTTTCAACAGTATTTAATTCACCCAAAACAAGGGTCACATGATTAGTACGCTTTCTAATTTGCGTTGCACGACCTTGTGCTCTTGGACGCATTCGTTTCAAAATTGAACCTCCATCTACGCGAATCTCTTTAATAAAAAGATCTGCATCTTCTACATCAGCATCTTCATTTTTAACTTGCCAATTTGCAATTGCCGACAACAATAGTTTTTCTAAATAACCTGCGGCTTCTTTTGGATTAAACTTTAATATTTCCAATGCTTCTCCCACTTTTTTGCCTCGAATTAAATCTGCAATCAAGCGCATTTTCCGCGGGGATGAAGGGCAGTTATTAAGTTTAGCAAAAGCAACTTGGCGTCTTTCAGCTTTAAGTCTTTCTGCTCTTTCTCTTTTATGAGCTCCCATAGTTTCTTATATTTTAGCTTTATTTCTTGCCCTCATATGCCCTCTGAAAGAGCGTGTTGGAGCAAATTCACCTAATTTATGACCAACCATATTTTCAGTAATATAGACCGGGATAAACTGTTTCCCATTATGAACACCAATTGTTTGTCCTACAAAGTCAGGTGTAATCAACGAGGCCCTAGACCACGTTTTTATTACACTTTTCTTGCTCGATGCCAGATTACGGTCTATTTTCCTATCTAATTTATAATAGACATAAGGTCCTTTTTTTAACGAACGTGCCATATTTTATTTCTTTTTACGCTTTCTTCTGCGTTCAACAATATATTTATTACTTGCTTTGGTTAACGAACGAGTCTTATAACCTTTAGCCGGAAGACCTTTACGCGAACGTGGATGCCCACCAGAAGCTCTTCCTTCTCCACCACCCATCGGGTGATCTATCGGGTTCATCGCTACTCCACGGACTCTTGGTCTTCTACCTAACCAGCGACTACGTCCAGCTTTCCCTGAAACTACTAAAATATGATCACTGTTTGAAACAGCACCAATTGTAGCACGGCAGGTAGCCAGAATCATTCTCACCTCCCCGGAAGGCAACTTAACCGTGGCATACTTTCCTTCTCTGGCCAACAGTTGTGCAAAGCCTCCAGCACTTCTGACCAAAGTAGCTCCTTGTCCGGGATTCAATTCGATACAAGAAATCACTGTTCCGAAAGGGATTTGTGACAGCGGCATCGAATTCCCAATACTGGTAGGAATTTGTTTATCAGAAGACATAATTTTTTGGCCCACTTTCATTCCATTTTGCGCGATCACATAATTCTTCTCTCCACCTTCATATTCAATCAAGGCAATAAATGCCGATCTATTAGGATCATATTCGATTGATAAAATTTCGGCGTAAACATCCTTGTGATTTCGCTTGAAATCAATCAAGCGGTAGCGTCTCTTGTGGCCACCACCAAGATTTCGAACAGTCATCTTTCCACGATGATTTCGTCCCCCCGTTCTTTTACGAGGTTTCAACAGGCTTTTTTCCGGTTTACTCTTGGTCAGGGTCAACATGTCGTGATTGTTCACCACGCGAAAGCGACGTCCTGGAGTTGTGGGTTTTAACTTTTTTACCGACATTGTTTGATTTTAAATATTACTATATAAATCGATGGTATCTCCATCAGCTACTTGAACTATTGCTTTTTTATAAGCTGTTGTTCTTCCGTACATCACACCATCTTTAGTGTAACGAACTTGACGATCAGGGCGCACATTTATAGTTCTAACTTTATCTACAGTCACACCATAAGCAGACTCGACAGCCTTCTTGATCTCGATTTTATTTGCACGGTGATCCACCACAAAAGCAAAGCGATTATTCAACTCGCTATCTAAGTTGGCTTTTTCCGTAATTATTGGTTTATGTAAGATTCTCATGGTTATTATTTATTCAGTTTCGACTCAATTCCTTCAAGTACCCCATCCAACAACACCACTTTATCGGCATTCAGTATTCTGTAAGTACTTAATTGCGAGTCACTTATGACTTCTGCCTTTTTCAAATTGCGCGACGACAAATATACGTTTTTATTTGGTTCCCCAAAAACAAAAAGCACCTTTTTTTCTGCGATCTCCAATGCGTTTAAAATCTCAACAAATTTCTTGGTTTTAGGCACATCAAATTCGAAGTTTTCTATGACCATCAAATCCCCATCTTTCACTTTCAAGCTCAAGGCGGATTTTCTGGCTATTCGTTTTAAGTTTCTATTGAGCTTAAAACCATAGTTTTTTGGCCGTGGTCCAAAAACACGACCTCCTCCTCTAAAGATTGGGTTTTTAATATCTCCGGCACGAGCAGTACCCGTACCTTTTTGTTTTTTGATTTTGCGTCCACTACCAGCTACTTCCGCACGCTCTTTTGACTTGTGCGTTCCTTGGCGTCTATTGGCAAGATGTTGTTTAACATCCATATAAATAGCGTGTTCATTTGGTTCAATACCAAACACTTCATCAGAGAGCTCTACTTGCTTACTGGTTTCTTTTCCCGAAATATCTAATACACTTAATTTCATCAGTTCTCAATGGTTACATAAGCGTTTTTATGTCCCGGAACACAACCTTTCACTATGATAAGGTTTTTTTCCAAGTCCAATTTCAACACTTCTAAGTTTAGTACTTTCACTTTCTCTCCTCCCATCTGACCCGGCATCTTTTTATTTTTAAAGACACGCGATGGGGTGGCGGCATTTCCAATAGAGCCCGGTGATCTCAACACGGCTGATTGCCCGTGAGATCTTGCGGATCCTGTAAATCCATATCGTTTTACAACTCCTTGAAACCCTTTTCCTTTAGAAATTCCCGTCACATCGACAAACTCCCCAAGTTGGAAGATATCGACTTTGACTTGGTCTCCTAAATTATATTCTCCTTCAAAATCTTGAAATTCAACGACTTTTTTCTTGGCAATCGTACCAGCTTTTTTAAAATGACCTTTAGCAGCCATAGAAGTACGTTTGTCTTTTTTGTCATCGAAACCAAGTTGAAGGGCCTCATACCCGTCTACCTCTTTGGTTCTGACTTGGGTAACAAGGCAAGGACCAGCTTGAATTACCGTACAAGGGATATTCTTCCCGTTTTCATCGTACAGGCTGGTCATACCAATTTTTTTTCCAATTAACCCAGACATTGTTTTGTATTATTTATTAATTATTATTCTATTTAATTTCAAGATTCCTTACAATCTTTATGCTATCAGACTTTAATTTCCACTTCAACCCCACTTGGCAGCTCTAATTTCATCAGCGCATCAATAGTGTTTGAAGAAGAACTATATATGTCTAACAATCTTTTATAAGCATTAAGTTCATATTGCTCTCGCGCATTTTTATTTACGTGAGGAGAACGCAAGACCGTGAAGATTCTCTTTTTTGTTGGTAAAGGGATCGGACCTGTTACTACAGCTCCGGTAGTCTTTACAGTTTTTACGATCTTTTCGGATGATTTATCAACCAAATTATGATCGTAAGATTTTAATTTAATTCGAATTTTCTGACTCATTTTAAT
Source organism: Flavobacteriaceae bacterium (assembly GCA_035303085.1). Classification (GTDB taxonomy): domain Bacteria; phylum Bacteroidota; class Bacteroidia; order Flavobacteriales; family Flavobacteriaceae; genus JAJYSO01. The sequence goes on along the minus strand of DATGSA010000112.1, from coordinate 7,341 downwards.
TGCTCTTATTCGTTAGTAGTGCCCATTTCTGCTTTAATAATCTCTTCTTGAATATTAGGAGGCATTTCTTCATAATGCGAGAATTCCATCGTAGAGGTAGCACGTCCTGAAGACAGTGTTCTCAAGGTAGTTACATATCCAAACATTTCAGCTAAAGGCACTTCTCCTTTAATACTTTTAGCTCCTGAACGATCAGACATACTATTTACTTGACCTCTTCGTCTGTTCAAATCTCCTACAATATCTCCCATATTTTCTTCGGGAGTGATCACTTCAATACTCATAATCGGCTCAAGCACTACAGCACCGGCAGCTTTTGCTGCAGCTTTGTACCCAAGTTTGGCAGCCAATTCAAACGACAATTGATCAGAGTCAACGGCGTGGAATGACCCATCTTTAAGGACAACTTTCATCGTATCCATTTGAAACCCTGCCAATGGTCCGGTTTTCATAGCATCTTCAAAACCTTTTTTCACTGATGGAATGAATTCTTTCGGAATTCGACCTCCTTTCACTTCGTCTTCAAACTGAATCCCTCTTTCTTCAAAATCCTCATCCACAGGACCCATTTCAAAAATAATATCAGCGAATTTACCTCGACCACCGGTTTGTCTTTTATAAATCTCGCGGTGTTCTGTTGTTTTGGTTAACGCTTCTTTATATTCTACACGTGGTTCACCTTGATTAACTTCAACTTTGAACTCACGTCTTAATCTATCAATCAATACCTCAATGTGTAATTCGCCCATTCCGGATATAATCGTTTGTCCGGAAGTTTCATCAGTTTTGACTTGGAAAGTAGGATCTTCTTCAGCCAACTTGCTTAAGGCAGCTCCTAATTTATCCATATCCGCCTTGGTTTTTGGCTCAACTGCAATTCCGATTACAGGATCCGGGAATGTCATAGACTCCAGCACAATAGGATGCTCTAAGTCCGTTAAGGTATCTCCGGTTTTAATTTCTTTAAATCCTACCGCGGCTCCAATATCTCCTGCTTCGATTCTATCGATAGGCTCCTGTTTGTTGGAGTGCATTTGGTATATTCTTGAAATTCGCTCTCTTTTTTCCGAGCGATTATTCAACACATAAGACCCTGCATCCAGTGCTCCTGAGTACACTCTAAAGAACGCTAGTCTTCCCACGAATGGATCGGTTGCAATTTTAAATGCCAATGCAGCGAAGGGAGAATCAACGCTTGGTTTTCGAGATTCTACTTCCCCTGTTGCCGGATTTGTACCTTCAATAGCTTCAACATCTAATGGAGAAGGCAAATAACGCATTACAGCATCAAGAACAGCCTGAACTCCTTTGTTTTTAAATGCAGAACCACAAAGGATTGGGATAATCGACATATCAATGGTAGCTGCACGCAAGGCAACTCTAATTTCATCTACTGTGATAGAGTCTTCATCTTCGAAAAATTTTTCTAAAAGCCCTTCGTCATAATCTGCGACGGCTTCGATTAATTCCCCTCTATATTTCTTTGTGTCTTCAACCAACTCTTCCGGAATAGGGATTTCTTCGAAAGTCATTCCAAAATCCTCATCATTCCAAATTATTGCTTTATTTGAAATCAAGTCAACCACTCCTCTAAAGTCCAAGCCTGATCCGATAGGTATTTGTAAAGGAACCGGATTTCCACCCAACATTTCTCTGATTTGGGTGCAAACGCCAAACATATCTGCTCCTTCACGGTCCATTTTATTTACAAAGCCAATACGCGGAACTTTATATTTATCAGCTTGGCGCCAAACCGTTTCAGATTGTGGTTCTACTCCGTCGGCTGCACTAAATAGTGCAATCATACCGTCGAGCACACGTAAAGATCTTTCAACCTCCACCGTAAAGTCAACGTGTCCCGGAGTATCAATAATATTTACGGTATATTCTTTATCTTCGAACATCCACTTGCAATGTGTAGCAGCTGAAGTAATTGTAATACCTCTTTCCTGCTCTTGTTCCATCCAGTCCATTGTTGCTGCACCGTCGTGGGTTTCACCAATCTTATGGGTAATTCCTGTATAGAACAATATACGTTCAGTGGTTGTTGTTTTTCCCGCATCAATGTGCGCGGCTATTCCTATGTTTCTGGTGTATTTTAAATCGCGTTGTGCCATTTTATATTAGAATCTAAAGTGAGAGAATGCTTTGTTTGCTTCCGCCATACGGTGCGTATCTACGCGTCTTCTTACCGCTGCTCCTTCTTCTTTCGCTGCTGCTAAAACCTCAGCCGCCAATTTGCTTGCCATAGATTTCTCATTACGTTTACGCGCAGCATCGATCAACCATTTCATCGCAGTTGAAACCTTACGGTCCGGACGGATTTGGGTTGGGATCTGAAAAGTAGCTCCACCTACACGTCGGCTGCGCACTTCAACGTGCGGCATAACATTAGACAGTGCTTCTTTCCACACTTCAAGGGCGGTTTTGTCATCATCATTTTTTCTTTCCTCCACAATATCGATCATGTCGTAAAATATTGAAAAGGAAAGCGACTTCTTACCGTGCATCATCATCATATTGACAAATCGGGTAACAAGCTGATCTTCAAATTTAGGATCCGGCAGAAGTGCTCGTTTTTTAGCTATTGATTTTCTCATTGCTTCATTTAATAATTTAATTACTTCAATTTCGTGCTAAATATAATACCAACATCCAACCCGAAATCGTTGCAGTTTTTTTTTATTTCTTAGGACGTTTAGTTCCGTATTTTGAACGTCGCTGGCCACGATCAGCCACACCCGCAGTATCTAATGCACCGCGCACAATGTGATATCGCACACCAGGTAAATCTTTTACTCTTCCTCCTCTAACCAATACTATCGAGTGCTCCTGCAAGTTATGTCCTTCTCCCGGGATATACGCGTTGACTTCTTTTCCGTTAGTCAATCGCACCCGCGCGACTTTCCGCATTGCAGAGTTCGGCTTCTTTGGTGTGGTGGTGTATACACGCGTACACACTCCACGTCTTTGAGGACATGAATCCAAAGCAACCGACTTACTCTTTCTGGTTGTTCTGGTTCTTCCTTTTCTAACTAATTGTTGAATTGTTGGCATAATGTACTTTACACTAATATCATTAATTTAATAATCCCTTTTTTAGGGTTTGCAAATGTATAAATATATTTCCAGTATTCAAACATTACTAAACTATTTATTTTAAAAATTAGATTTTGATATGAAAATCACGATTTTTGCGGTTTAATTTGAGGAATGAAATTTTTAAAACTTCTTTTCCTTGCATTCATCATATATTTATATTTCGAGTTCGCAAAAGTCATAAAAATATTTGAAAAAACTTAAAATATATCATTATTTTTTTCTATTTAACTCATCTTAGCCGATTTCTTTGTGTGAAGTTATTTTTCAGCCGGTCAATTTTATTAAATACAAATATTGTTTACTCCTAAATATATAAGTATTTTTCTCCTCCTTTTTTTATTCGCTATAGGAATAAAAGGACAGGAAATCGCTTTGGAAATCCAAGGAAAAGATAGTTTGGAGACTACAATTATTGACCAAATCAACTATCAAAAAAAACACGAGGTGCTTAAAACAATAAGAACAGAAGTTGAACAGGTCAATGGGAAACTACAGCAAATCGGCTATATCAATTTACAAGTCAATCCTTTAAAAAAGGTGAATGATTCACTTTATCTCAGTCAATTCAAATTAGGTGAAAAATATTCTGCTGTAAAAGTGTACTATGATAAAGCTTCTCTTCCCTTTGAAAGCATCAAACGTATGGGATTATCGGGAAATTCGGAATATTTTACTTTGCCTTTTAATCAAGCAGAAGAAATCCTTCAGCAGCTCAGTATAACCATAACTGATCTGGGAAGACCGTTCAGCACTTTATCTTTAACTGAAATCCAGCCGAACGATGATGGTCAACTTGAAGCCCAATTACAAATCATCTCTTCCGACTTTCGTGTTGTGGACAGTATCATTATCAAAGGGTATGAAAAATTCCCAAAATCATTTATTAAACATTTCAGTCGCATAAAAACGGGACAGGTTTTCAACAAGTCTGAATTGGATAAAAAAACGGAAGAACTCAAAAGCCTCGACTTTGTGAACATTTCCCGTAATCCGGAAGTTTTGTTTACAGAAGATCAGACCATATTATATATGTATTTGGAAAAACAAAACAGCAATCGTTTTGAAGGATTTTTAGGATTTTCTACAGATGAAGAGACGGGGAAATTTGAACTGGATGGTGATATTTCCCTGGCGCTTAAAAACAATTTGAATTATGGCGAATCGCTCATCATCAAATACAAAAACACCGGAAATGATCAGCAGCACTTTAATGCACAGGCAAAACTTCCTTTTTTATTCTCCTCCCCTGTGGGCTTAAAGCTTTCTTTGGATTTATTCAAGCAAGACTCCTCCTATACCACCACTGCTCAGACTGCTGCAATAACTTATCAAGTCAATTCAAAAATTGAAATTGAAGGCGGATATAAATATAAATCTTCTAATAATTTACTTGAAAACTCTACGGTGATCGGAGCTAATTTTGAAAACTTCGAATCAAATTTTGCCACCTTCGGCATTGAGTTTTTAGACAGAAGCTTAAACAATCCGTTGTTCCCGTTCAAAACGAATTTAAATTTAAATATCGGTGTCGGTAAAAGAGACCGTGAAGCTGAAAGCGATAGTCAACAAAGTGTGGAGTTTGCAGGGGAACATATTTTTGAACTCGATCAAAGAAACAGTTTCCTGCTTTCCAATAAAACTGCTGTATTGTTTTCAAAAAACTATTTATCCAACGAACTTTTCAGATTTGGCGGAATTCATTCCGTCAGGGGTTTTGAAGAAAACAGTTTGCGTGCTTCGCTGTTTAGCGGAATTCAGACTGAATACCGGTTTCTTCTTTCTCCGAGTTTATATGCACACACCATTATAGATTATGCGCACTTAGAAAATGCAACCAATTCCGAGAAAAACAATTTTTACGGAATAGGCTTTGGTTTGGGTTTAGAAACTAAAGCGGGTTTATTAAAAGTAGCTTTTGCCAATGGGAAAACCGATGGAGAATCTTTTAAGTTTGAGCACACTAAAGTGCATATCAGCCTTCAGGCTTCGTTTTAATCTGATTTCCGCTTGAGATTTGCCTTCACTTTTTCAAAGTTTTCGCATTTCCCCTCTTACTTTGGAAAAGTTTCTGAGCTCTCCTTGAAAACTGATTGAAACCACTTGGGTTGCGTGTTTGAACTTCTCTAAATTCCTTGGGATTCGTTTGCTTGGGGTACGCATTAAAACTTTTCCAAAGTACTTGGGGTTCGTTGTAGAACTTTGAAAAAGTGGGGTTCGCTTGAGGATCGCCTGTACTTTTCCAAAGTCCTTGGGGTTCGTTGTAGAACTTTGGAAAAGTTGGGTTATCTTTCGCCTTTTAATGGATTGGGAAGATTCTTAAGTGAAATTTTACTCGAATAGATAAATACAACGATATAAAACATGAGCGACACAATATTTGGCATACACAGCATTGAAGAAGCATTGAACAGCGGACAAGAAATCGATAAAGTTTTTATTCAAAAAGGCTTGGACAGCACAGCGATTTCAAAGATAATTACCCGTGTGCACAAGGCTAATATTCCCACCTCTTTTGTGCCGATTCAAAAATTAAACCGAATGACTTCCGGCAATCATCAAGGAGTAGCCGCTAAAATTTCGCCTATTCAAACTCGACCGATAGAAAAAATAGTAGAAGATGCTTTTGCGAAAACTTCTGATCCCTTATTTATCTTACTGGATGAAGTTACGGACGTCAGGAATTTCGGAGCCATCATACGGACAGCAGAATGCTCCGGCGCTCAAGGAGTTATTGTCCCTAAACAGGGAAGTGCTGCTATTAATGAACAAACCGTTAAAACTTCAGCAGGGGCTATTTTCAACATTCCGATTTGTAAAACAGACCACCTAAAAGATGCACTATTTTTTTTACAATCTTATGATGTGCAAATTGTTTCGGCAACTGAAAAAACAGATACGTTGTTATATGAGGTTGATTTCAAAAAGCCTACAGCCCTCATAATGGGAAGCGAAGGAAAAGGAGTTTCTTCTGCCTTGTTAAAAATGAGCGATGTTCAAGCTAAATTACCACTACTGGGCGAAACACCTTCTTTGAATGTTTCGGTGGCTTGTGGTTTATTTTTGTACGAAGCGGTTCGGCAGAAATTGTGAACTTGTGAACCTGTGAACTTGTGAAGAAATTGGGGTATAAAAATAAAAGTGTAAATAAGTAAAGGATTGAAACTAATCACTCAAACTTTTTTTACTTCTTCCGATTATTCTGCGCGTCTTTCGACACTTCTGATTTGAATTCGTAGTTCACTTCGATTTCTAAGGTATTATCCTGAGGACTGTTTTTCTCTCTCCATTCGGAAGCGGGGACAAAATTACCTTCTTCATCAAAATGTTGTAGAAATTCAGCTTCTCGTCTTGAGATTCTTTTTCGTTCAGCGGTTTCAGCGGTGGTGTCCAATGTATATTTACGATAATAAATCGCACAAGCAATTCCGGCTATAAGTCCGGCCATATGTCCCTCCCAAGAGATTCTTTCCTTTTGCGGAAAGATTCCCCAGATCATACTTCCATAGATAAAAACCACGATTAACGAGACGGCTACCAACCGCATGTTTTTTGACCAGATCCCTTTAAAGAACAAAAAACTCGCTAATAAATAAACTATTCCGCTTGCCCCGATATGCACAGTTCCGGTTCGGCCCATCAACCAGGTTAATAATCCGGTGAGCAGTCCGCCAAAAATCAAAACGTGGAAAGCTATTCCCCTATAAAAATACAATAGAGCCATACTGAGAAATAGTAGTGGAAGTGAGTTATTATAAAGGTGAGAAGTACTGCCGTGCAAAAAAGGTGAAAAGAATATACCTCGCAAGCCAATCCACTCTCTGGGTCGAACTCCCCAACTTTTTAGATTATATCCGAATTTTTGTTCCACCCAAAAGACAATCCATATCAACAAAACCATTAAAATAGGATAGATATACGCCGACGCCGGAAATGAAGTTTTTTGAGAAGTTGTCATGGATTAGTTTTGTTTTTATGGCGTAGGTATTTTAATTTTGTGCGGTTTTACCGTCAATCAAGATAATAATCTTTTCGGTTTTTATTCTTCAAAACCAATACCAATATATTTTTGGTGTTATTTTGTCATTTACAAATCGTATTTTTGCACTTATGAACAAACCCTTAGCTGAACGATTACGACCCGAAACCCTTGATGGATACTTAAGTCAAAAACACCTCATCGGTGATCAGGGACCTTTGCGCACGCAACTTAAAAATGACCTTGTGCCTTCTTTGATTTTC
>DATGSA010000111.1:0-6745 GCA_035303085.1 Flavobacteriaceae bacterium | reverse complement strand
AGACTATCGTTGCTTGCTGGGTTAGTTGATTAGAAAAAAAAAGTTTAGAGTGAAAGATTTCTAACCTAATATTATCATTCTAAGCAAACTTTATATTTCAAAACAGCAGGAACCTTACCTGCTTATGATTCAAACTTGTTTGGTGATTTATAGAATCTTAATAGGCGTCAATTATAACTTCTATATCTCTATTTCAAGATTAAATACCCAGCAATACCTAAAGAACCCCGAAGGAGTTCAACACCGATAAATTCAACTCAATTACTGAACTAACCCGATGGAGGTACAAGTATAATTGACTAAACAACTACGAGATTACAAAACTACTCCAGTTTTAATATCGATAATTTCAGCATTTTTTAAACTTAAAATTATTTACCCCTTAAAAGCAGAACTATTCTTATCGACCAATCTTAAATAATTTTGATAATAATTTTCGACTTTGTTCTAATGCAACGCCAAATATTATGTGCGAGCCAAATTCCCAAACCCACCAAGAGTCGGGCATTTCATCGGGGCGTCTTTGAAGTTTCATTTTTGGAAGCACTGAGGCGTGAGACAATGTCCAAACCATAATCCCGGCTGTTGCTCCTTGATTGACTCGAAAAGCTTTGATCGGATTTGCTAAAGCGATATAAACAACTCCAATTCCTGCGCCAACGGTATAACGTACCAGATTTAAAGATTTAACTTTAGCTTGTCGGCTAAGTGGTACTCCTGCAACCTCTTCATAAATGTTGCTGGCAAAAATAGCACACGGCATATTCTCCGGTTGTCTTCTTATATCAGCTCCTGCTAAATTGAGTTGATGAGGTTTTGGAGGAAAAGCTTTTTCGCCAATTTCTTGTAGTGGTTTTTCGGCTTTAGACTTTATCCAAGTAGCTGCTAAACCTGCAGCTGCACCAATAAGAATACTTTTTGTGAATGTGTTCATGACTGATTAATTTATTAAAGACTGTTTAAAAATAACAATTAATGGCGACTTACTTCTTCTTCATATAGTTATTAATATTCATTTAAGATAAACAGCATCGAATAATGAAATTTAGTTTTATAAACAATCTATTTTTCAATAACAGATTGCGGTTTAGTTTTTAAGAAAGCAATTGCCAATAAAACACCCATAAAAGCCATTCCCGCTCCCACCAATACCGGTGTATCATACGCAAATCCCAAAACGATTGGAATTCCACCTAAATAAGCTCCTAAGGTATTTCCCATATTGAAACATGCTTGTCCGGCAGAAGCAGCAAAGGTTTCGGCACCTTTCGCATCGCGGATTAACATCATTTGAATGGGAGTTCCACAAGTAAAAGCAATTAACCCGGTTATAAATGCCATCGGATACGCCAGATCGGTTATTGAAGCAGTGAAATGAACGACCAAAAGACAGAGCGTCATCGCTAAGAAACTAAAGATAACTGCTCGGTTAGGATTTACAATATCAGCCAGTCTTCCCCCAACCAAATTCCCAATCACCATTCCTAAACCGACTAAAAACATAATGATAGGAACCCGATTGCTACTTATACCGGAAACTTCTGTCACCAAAGGTGCGATATAAGAAATCCAGGCGAAAAGTCCACCGGTACCGATGGAGATTAAGATGACCAATAACCAAGAACGCCATTTTTTAAAATAACTGAGTTGCTTGATAAGTTTACCATTGTTATTTTGTTTGAGATTGGGTAGCCAAAAGAATAAAGCGATAAAAGTCAGAAGACCTATAAAAGCAATAAGGCCATAAGTAAAGCGCCAAGAAAAATGATGTCCGATATAAGTTCCCACCGGAACACCCAAAAGATTGGCTAAAGTCAATCCGGTAAACATAATAGAAATCGCCTGCGCTTCTCTTCCTTGCTTTGCTAATCGAGTGGCAACGACTGATCCCACGCCAAAAAATGCGCCATGAGGCAATCCGGAAGCAAATCGGGAGAGCCCCAATAAAGGAAAAGAGGGAGCAAGCGCAAAAAGGCCGTTGAAAGCAATAAATACCAACATCAAAACCATTAAAACTTTCTTGGGCGGATATTTACCTGAAATCAGCACTAAAGTTGGAGCGCCGACAACTACGCCTAAGGCGTATAAAGCGATAAGATGGGCAGCTTTAGGAATGGCAACTCCTAAGTCCTCCGCCAAATCAGGCAGAATTCCCATCATCGTAAATTCGGTCATGCCAATCGCTAAACCTCCGATTGCTAAGGCCAACAATCCCTTTTTCATACTGATAATTTTAACCTGGCAAATATCGCTTATTCTATAGCAAGCGAAAACTTATAAGAAAAGGTTTTTGTGGGTTTCAACTTTTGGGACCTTTTGAACTAAAATATAAAATGGAGGAGTATATAGCAGAAAACAAGTTTTATGAAAAACATCAAAGGAAATAGATTTATGAATCTAAAATATATAAGAAGTTGGAAAAGTTATAAATTGCGCGCTCACACATTAAAAATCTCAATGTTATGATTAAAAGACTATTTTTTTGCTTTTTCTTAGCGACCTGCATGATCGGAAATTTGGAAGCGCAGGATTTTCCGGAAGATTCTTGGCGAGATGAAGCTGACACCTCTTGGTTTGACGAAGAATTGGACGAATTTGACATTGCTACGGCCGAAGAACTTGCTGGATTGTCTCAGTTAGTTGAACAAGGCAGAACCTTTCAAGACACCGTTTTTAATATTATTGCAGATATTGATCTGGATGGAAAACTGTGGGAACCTATTGGTTTTGACAATGACACTCCATTTTCAGGAATCGTTCAAGGAAATGATCATGTAATTTCAAATTTATGGATTACAGGATTGGACCGTTCTTTCGTTGGACTTTTTGGTCAATCCGTGGGAGGTGAATATTATGATTTGATCATAGATACTGCTAATATTAATAATAATGAAGGAGATTCAGGAACTTTGGTAGCTAATATGTTTACTGATGGATTGATTCAAAATTGCCATGTAAAAAATGCCAATCTTGTTGCGCTTGGCGCAAATGTTGGCGGATTAGCTGGTGGAGCACTAACCGATTCTTATATCAAATACTCTTCCTTTAGTGGAAACGTAACAGGCGTATGGCAAGTAGGAGGTTTGGTTGGACAAGTTTGGGATAAAAGCGGCGTAAGTGAATCCTGGTCTAAAGGAACGGTAACCGCAGAATATATTGTAGGTGGTTTAGTTGGATATGCCACAATGGCTTTTCTTCCAGATCGAGAAAACTTAATAGAAAACAGTTATTCTCGTTCGAATGTAACAGCAACAAGCTCTATTGGAATGGCTGGTGGTTTTTATGGAACTGGAGAAGCCAGTTTAATCATTAAAAATGCTTATTCAACCGGAACCGTGACAGGAAATGTTGATGTCGGTGGATTTATAGGAAAATCTGGTTTTATTGAGATTGAAAATGCTTACTACGATATGGAGAGCTCAGGTATGGAAACAGCAATTGGAACTGAGATGGAAGACGGACCTGAACTCGATATAGAAGGAAAAACCACAGAGGAAATGACTACTCCTGAATTTGCAGATACCTTAAATGGAGAACAAGAGGAAACTCCTTGGTCACAAGAAGAAGGAATCAATGAGGGTTATCCGTTTTTAGGAGATGGGACTATGGCTGTTGAGAAAGAAAATATGTTGAATGTAAATATATATCCAACACAGGTCGATCAGCAATTCTACATCCAATCGGATAATAGATTGAACGCTTATGAAATTTATTCGCTGCAAGGACAAAAAGTAGCGGAAGGAGCACTTGGTGCTGGCGAAAATGAAATTCGAGTAGGGAATTTGTCTACAGGAATTTATATCGTTAAGATTGCCGGAGAACAAACAGTGACTTCAAAGAAGATAATCAAGAAATAATTTGATTAATCAATTAATTAAGAAGCCCAGGTTTTAAAAGACCTGGGCTTTCTGTTTTCGTTCGATAAAGAAAGATTATATTTTGAGATTTTTTACCCGATCAAAATCTATCTTTGAAAACTCCAAATCCTTTCCAAATTGCCTATTTTTGACCAATGCGAAAAACAATAGATGAAATACGAAGGGTCAAGATGATTCGATATATTACTCCGCTTCGAGAAGGCGGATCATTACCTGCTTTGGTAGATACCGATGAAGATTTCAAATATGTGCTCAAATTTCGCGGAGCCGGACACGGGGTAAAAGCATTGATTGCCGAGCTAATCGGTGGACAAGTAGCTAAATTCATCGGATTAAAAGTCCCCGAATTAGTTTTCATTGACTTAGACGAAGATTTTGGGAAAACCGAAGCCGATGAAGAAATTCAAGACTTGCTCAAATGGAGTGTAGGATTAAATTTGGGACTGCAATATCTTTCCGGTGCTATAAATTACGATCCCGCAGTGATGGAAGTTGATGCGCATACAGCTTCTAAAATAGTTTGGTTGGATGCTTTTTTAACCAATATCGACCGTACGTTTCGAAACACCAATATGTTGATGTGGAATCGCGAACTCTGGCTGATCGATCACGGCGCTTCGCTATATTTTCATCACTCTTGGAAAAACTGGGAAGAGAAAGCAAAAACACCTTTTAGCCTAATTAAAGATCATGTATTGTTGGGATTTGCAACCAAACTGGAGGAGGTGAATCAAGAACTCAAAAATCATTTAACTCCGGATATTTTAAACCAAATAGTAGATCTAATTCCTGATGATTGGTTGACGTGGGAAGAGTTGGATTCGAATCCAGAAGAAATCAGGAATGTTTATAAAAGTTTTTTAACCTTAAGGCTGCAATATGCTGACCGTTTTACAAAAGAAGCTCAGGATGCAAGAATATGATTTATATGAATACGCCGTCATTCGATTGGTGCCCAAAGTGGAAAGAGGAGAGTTTTTTAATGTCGGTTTAGTGATGCTCTGCAAACAAAAAGGCTGGGTGCAAATGGATTACTATCTGGATAATGGTATTCTTTCAGCTTTCTGCTCGGATATTGAAGAGGAGTTTATCATTGAAAATCTTGAAGGTTTTAAAAATATTATTGAAGGTAAATGCACCGCTTCACCTATTGCAAAATTGGAGCCCGCTGAACGCTTTCGCTGGATGACCGCCGTGCGCAGTTCCTCTATACAAACCTCAAGACCACGGGTTGGGAAAACTGAAGATTTAGAGAAAACGTTTTCTGAATTATTTGAAGAATTGGTTTTATAGATCCATAAACAAAAAACAGACGCTAAGTCAATTCCTCCATCAAATCATCAAACTCTTGGCGTAATTGTGCCAAATCTGACTCCAACTGTTCTACACGATTTGCTAAATTCGATTCGGTTTCCGTTGGACTTGATTCTTGCTCTTCTTCAACATAGTCGGAAAACAAGTGAACAAATCTGTTCCCTTTTTGACCGGATCTACGACCGATTTGTTTGACAAAAGCGGGTTCAGCTTCCGATAATTTCTGCAGCAACTCATAAACTTCGTCCAATCCTTCAAAGTCGTATAATCGACCCGAATACGAATTGATTTCTCCTCCGGTCAGTGGTCCTCTTAATAGCAACAAACATAATATCGCCAAGTCATCATTCCCCAGAGAGAAAGTGATTTGCATATTGTGTTTGTATTTCGTCACCCGACTGCCACCGCCAATAACGGTTCCAACTAATTTATTTTTTCTTAAATCATCTAAAGCCTGAATTACCGTTTCCTCACTGTAATTCACCACCGGATTTCGAGAAGATTTTTGATTACAAGCACTGACCAATGCTTTTAAGGTTAAAGGATAATAATCAGGCGTAGTTTTGGATTTTTCTATCAAGCAACCCAAAACTCTAACTTCTTCCTGGGATAAATCGGGTAATTCGTTGTTTTCCATGTTCGTTAATTTATCAGCTATATTTAAAAGGGGAGTTACATATTAATTTCGCATTCAACCCTCACTTTTCAAAAATAACAAAAAAACACTCAACAAGATATGCTCCTTTGTAAAAGCGATTCATGAAAAAAACGCTACCTCCAATGGAAATAGCGTTTGTATATTTTTAAGCTGCAGTTTAAAATAGTTGTTATTTGGAAAGCACTCTTGGTTTTCGGCCGTTTTTGCTCTCTTTAGATACTATGTTTGAAAATAAATTTTATCCACTACAAAAACATAAAATAAAATATTCTAAGGGAAAGTTCAAATTCATTATGGGGTGCAAACTCCAGTTGTTGACGCAACACTAATATACCTTATAACCTTCATTACAATCACGTTCCATTGCCTTGTTGTAAACTTTATTACCTTATTTTTTAAGTTTGATTTTTCCCCCATTTCTCCTTTTTTGAGAGTGATAGTTTTATTCGCCTCTATTTTATATATCTACAGCACAACTGTTTTTTATTTTCAAGACTTTTCTTCCTGAAATGACAAAGTTATTAAAGAACCGTTTTCCTTCCCTTTCCCCGGCCCTAAAGGGTGAGGAAGGAAAATTACTTTGTTGGGTAAGCAATTTGCTGAAATACAGTTTTATGCCAAAATAATTCAATGATGGGCAAGCTCAATCAAATAATAAAACAAACTTCCTACTTCAAAACAGCAGGAACCTTACCTGCTTGACAATCAAACAAGTTTGATTATCAAGCTGTCCTTTCCTTGACAAGGAAAGGACAGCTTTTGTTTGTTGATTTAAAGAATCTTAATAGTAAAGGACAAGTTCTTTTCTAAGAAAATCAAAAAAAATAAACATAACAGAAATAAGAGTTTACCCTTGATTTACAACTATTTAAAACCCACAAACGAGCTCCCCTCC
>DATGSA010000110.1:0-10581 GCA_035303085.1 Flavobacteriaceae bacterium | reverse complement strand
GTGAGCATCTGACGAGAAGTGCCTTTAAAATCTTCTTTTGTCCGGTATTTTCCAGTCAAAAACCCACTGGCGAGAGAAAAGTAGGTGGCGGTGCTCACGTCATAGCGACTGCACAATTCACCCAAACCACCTTCAAACTCTTCGCGTTCCATCAGATTATACTCCGTTTGAAAAACTTCGTATTTAGGAAGATCGGAGTTTTCAGCTAATTCCAAAGCCTCTTTAAGTCGTGCTTGAGAAAAGTTGGAGGCGCCGATAATTCTTGTCTTTCCGGCTTTGATAAATTCCTGATAAGTTTCCAAAACATCTTTCACCGGCGTATCTTCATCATCGAAGTGCGTGTAAAACAAATCGATATGATCGGTTTGCAATCTTTGTAAGCTATTCTCTATACATTTCTTGAGATAAGCAGGAGAATTGTCTCGACTGCGTTCGATGGTGCCATCGGGTTTTTTGGTATGCACATTTCCCGCTTTGGTCGCCAGGGTAATTTCATGGCGAACCTTTCGGTCTTTCATCCATTTACCGATGATTTTTTCTGATAAACCGGTTTCTTTCCCATAAGAATCCGCGGTATCAATGAAGGTAAATCCTCTATCCAAGAGCATGTCCAACATGCGGAAGGATTCTTTTTCATCTAAAGTCCAACCAAAAACATTTCCGCCAAACATAATCGGTGGCGTTTTGATATTTGTATTTCCGAGTGTTTTTAATTCCATAATTCTATTTTCACTCAAAATAGAAAAATATTACTACAAGCAAATAGCCTTATTAGTATTTTAACCATTTCGCCATGTCTTTGTAGCTGGGCTTTTTGCCATACATCAAAATTCCTACTCGATAAATTTTTGAACCGATCCAAGCGAAAAGGAAAATGGACATAAAAAGTAATCCTATAGAAATGAGCACTTCCCACCAAGCTACTCCAAACGGAATCCGCATCAGCATCACCACGGGAGAGGTAAAGGGGATATGAGAGAATACCGTTGCCACAGTTCCGTGTGGATCTCCGATAACCGAGAAAAAACCTACGTAAATTCCCAACATCAGCGGAATGGTAATCGGGAATATAAACTGTTGTGTATCGGTTTCATTATCTACTGCAGCACCAATCGCTGCGTAAATTGCACTATAAAGAAAATAACCTCCGATAAAATAAATTATGAAATATACAATTAATTGAAACAGCGGAAGATTGGCGATATCCAATATGATTTCTTGAACCATTTGAAGTGAGGCATCAGTATCTTCTAATTGCGCAGGAGAATTGGGTAGGGCGGTGAAATCAATACTTAAGAAACTACCGGCGATAATGAGCAGTAGTCCGCCGAGCACCAACCAAATTAAAAACTGCGTCAATCCGGCCATTGTGGTTCCTAAAATTTTACCCCACATCAGTTGAATAGGTTTTACGGAACTGATAATAATCTCCACAATTCGGCTTGTTTTTTCTTCGATGACGCTGCGCATCACCATATTACCATAAATGATGATAAACATAAACAGCAGATATCCGGCGCCTCCGCCGAAAGCCATCTTTACATAATTACTCATTTTTGAAGTCTGTTTTCCTTCAAAATTTTCCAGGCGTACTGAAACGTTAGTTTGTGCAGCTTGAATTTTGGCAAGATCGATATCTTCATCAGACATCTTCTTTTCTGTCAATAATCCGGATAATTTTTGTTCAATCACAGAAATAAGATCCGTGTTGGGAGACCTATTGGTGTAGAATTCAATTTTATTATCGGGATAATCTTTCCCACTAAAATCCGGGATATACAACATCCCAGTAAAATCATTTGCTTTACTTGAATCAATAGCTTGGGATTTCGATAAGTTTGAATAATCTATATAATTCACTTTGTGATTAGAACGAAATTCCTCCTTGAAAAGTCCGCTTTCATCGAGTATGGCTACTTTTGAAACTTTGCTGACATTGAGGTTGGCCAAATAGATAATCAATAAAAACATCGCCACCATAATCACGGGACTGAGGAAAGTCATCGTGATAAATGATTTATTGCGAACTTTTGCGAGGTATTCGCGAATGGTAATCAGTCTTAAATTATGCATTTTCGCTAACGGTTTTAATGAAAATATCGTTGATGGAAGGAATTACTTCTATAAAGTGATTGACCGTTCCCAAGTTAATCAAATACGCCAAAAGGTCATTAGCTGAAGTGTTTTCGGGAACGCGGATGTTGAGTTGCAATTCCTCTTCGTTGATACTCTGAAAATTAGCGGGAACGACTTCAAATTTCTCAGCTAATTTCTGTTCTGCGTCCACTGAATTATCGGATTGAAGACCAACTTGAAAAGTATTGGATTTGTATTCTCGCTTGATTGCAGATATTTCTCCATCCAATAATTTATTCGACTTATTGATTAAAGCGATATGATCACACATTTCCTCCACACTTTCCATCCGGTGTGTAGAAAATAATACGGTGGCACCTCGATCGCGGAGATTTAAAATTTCCTGTCCGATTAGGCGAGCATTCACCGGGTCAAAACCACTAAAAGGTTCGTCAAAAATCAACAATTTAGGTTCGTGTAGCACAGTTACGATAAACTGAATTTTCTGTGCCATCCCTTTTGACAGCTCTTCAATTTTCTTATCCCACCAATCTTCTATTCCAAATTTGTTGAACCAATCTTGTAAACGCGATTTTGCTTCAGCTTTGGTGAGCCCTTTTAAACGCGCCAGATAAGTCACTTGTTCTCCGACTTTCATCGATTTATAAAGTCCGCGTTCTTCCGGTAAATACCCTATTTGAGCGATGTGTTTGGGCGCCAATTTTTCTCCATCCAAATAAATCTCTCCCGAATCGGGTAAACTGATTTGGTTTAAAATACGCAAAAATGTTGTTTTCCCTGCTCCATTCGGTCCTAAGAGACCAAAAACACTTTGTTTGGGAATTTCAATTGAAAAATCATTTAGTGCGGTAAAATCGCCATAAATTTTTGAAACATTTTTAGTAACCAATAGGTTTTCCATAAGCTTGACAACGGATTAGCGATTTTTGAAATAAGCAAGACAAAAGTAAAGAACTTGCGATTAATTGAGCGCTTTATTTATTAAATTTTTATCGAGGTAGTACCACGGAATTTGCTCCAAAATATATCGTAGTATCCTTCAAAAAACCACCCTTAATTTATCTAAAATTAAGGGTGGGGAAAATTGCTATGAAAAATATCACTTATTGTGACAGGTAAATATATATAAAATTATTGTTAACCTCCAAGATTATGAAAACATATCTTTAACTTTCTCAAAGAATGACTTATCGCTTTGTTCGGGATTAGGAGCAAAATTCTCATCGTCCTTCATCATTTCAAAGAAATCTCTTTGTTGTTTGTCCAACGCTTGTGGGGTCCAGACATTGACGTGGACCAGCAAATCTCCTTTGCCATATCCGTTTATGCTTGGAATTCCTTTGTTGCGTAATCTCAAGGTTTTTCCGCTTTGTATGCCGGCCTCGAGTTTGATACGCACATCCCCTTCAACGGTTGGTATTTCTTTATGACCTCCTAATACAGCTTCGGGAATACTGATATATAAATCATAATGTAAATTGTCTCCTTCGCGTTCCAGATATTCGTGTTTCTTTTCTGAAATAGCAACCAACAAATCCCCCGGAATCCCATTTCCTGGCGCTTCATTTCCTTTTCCGGTAACTTTTAGTTGCATGCCGTCAACCACCCCGGCAGGAATTTGAATCGTGACGGTTTGTTGTTTACTGATCATTCCTTCAGCATCGGCACCTTTAGGTCTATTGTCTAAACGCTCTCCACTTCCATGACACTCAGGACAAGGAGAAGCGGTTTGCATTCTTCCTAAAATCGTATTGCTGATGCGTGTTACTTGACCGGTTCCGTTACAATTGCTACAAGTAGTGTAAGTCGTTCCTTTTGCTTGAACTTTTCGCTTAATCTTGATTTTCTTCTCACAACCTTTTGCAATTTCTTCTAAGGTTAGGTTGATTCGGACACGTAAGTTGCTTCCTTTACGTTGTGGTCGTCCACGACCGCCGCCACCAAATCCGCCGAAACCGGAGAAACCGCCGCCGAAAGCACCGCCGAAAATATCTCCAAACTGACTGAAGATATCATCCATATCCATATGGGCACCACCGCCGCCAAATCCTTGTGAACTCTTATAACGATCGTGACCTAATTGGTCATATCTGGCTTTCTTTTCCGGATTACCCAAAACTTCATAAGCTTCGGCCGCTTGTTTAAATTTAGCTTCTGCCTCGCGATCGTCGGGGTTTTTATCGGGATGATATTTAAGTGCTTTTTTTCGATAAGCCCTTTTGATTTCACTTTGACTGGCTCCCTTATCAATTCCTAATATGCTATAAAAATCTTCTCTCATTACTTCAATTTTCCTTTTCTAAAAATCTGTTCTTTTCTTATGCTCCGGTTACTACTTTTGGGTAACGGATAATTCGGTCGCCCAACGTATAACCCTTCTGGATCACATCGACGATTTTTCCTTTTAATTTCTTCTTTGGAGCCGGGATTTGAGTCACTGCTTCGTGTAAATCTGCATCAAATCGATCTCCTTCTTTTACCGGCATAACTTCTAAACCTTGTTTTTTTAAGGTTTCTGCCAGTTTGGTATAGATCAATTCAACCCCTTGAAAATGTTCTTTATCTTCTGATTTTTCGATTTCAGCAAGTGCTCTTTCAAAATCATCAAAAATTGGGAGCAACGATTCTATCACCTCGCGTCCCGCTGTGGCATACATTTCTACCTTCTCTCTGTTTGTACGCCTTTTGTAATTTTCGAATTCAGCAACTAAACGAACAAAGCGATCTCTTTCTTTATTAAGCTCTTCTTTTAAAACCTCGTTTTCTGAAATTTCTTCTTTTAATTCCTCAGTTTCCGGATTTTCAGCATCAGCTGTTGCTTCATTCTTTGAAGTATCCTCTAAAGTATTTTCCTTTTCGACGAAATCTTTTTCGTCTAAGGTCTCTTCGTTTTTAGTGTTTTTATCTTTGCTCATAGTAATTTCGTTTTTCAAGTTATTATCATGGTCAATTTTGTTGCCAATTTGCGATAAGTGTCAAAGTGTCATTTTTTAAAGGAGCTTATACAAAACTCAACCATAACGCCGAATAAAACCTGACATTTTTGACGTTCTGTCGCACTTTTGTTTGATAACATTTCGAGGAAGTACCACAAAATTTGAAAGTAGAAATCTCTATAATGGTGCAATATGTTTATATTTGGAAAATTCGTTAAATAAATAAGTTATTATGAAACTCTTAGAAGGAAAAAATGCCATTGTAACCGGCGGAAGTCGCGGAATTGGAAAAAGTATAGTCAAGGTTTTTGCAGAACAAGGAGCTAATGTGGCTTTTACCTACAACTCGTCTGTCAAAGAAGCTCATCAAATTGAAAAAGAATATGAAGGCACAGGTGTCAAAGTAAAAGCCTATCAAAGCAATGCTGCTGACTTTGATGCTGCCCAAAAATTGATCGCCGATGTGTTGGAAGAATTTTCCAGCATAGATATCTTGGTCAATAATGCGGGGATTACCAAAGATAATTTATTGATGCGAATGAGTGAGGAGGATTTTGATAAAGTAGTTCAAGTCAATCTCAAATCTGTCTTTAATATGACTAAAGCTGTTCAACGAACCATGTTGAAACAACGGAACGGAAGTATTATCAATATGGCTTCTGTGGTTGGCGTGAAAGGTAATGCCGGACAAAGTAATTACGCTGCCTCCAAAGCGGGAATTATAGGTTTTTCAAAATCCATCGCCTTGGAATTGGGTTCGCGTAGTATCCGAACAAATGTTGTGGCTCCCGGATTTATCGAAACCGAAATGACCGCAGAACTGGATGAAAAAACTGTGGATGGATGGCGAAAAGCAATTCCGTTAAAAAGAGGAGGAACGCCGGAAGATGTCGCCAATCTCTGTGTGTTTTTAGGAAGTGATTTGAGTTCCTATATCACCGGTCAAGTTTTAAACGTCGATGGAGGGATGTTGACTTAATAACACTACAAAATATTTTTATACAAAAACCTCTTTCTTAATTGAAGGAGGTTTTTGTTTTTTAGGAAGTGACCTCAAAAAGCAACTGCCTACTTTTTCAAAGTTTTACAACGCAATACAAGTACTTTGGAAAAGTTTCAAACGGAAGCCTCTTTAACACGAAAACAAAATTTAGAGCCGGAAAGTTCTACACGAAACTTAAGCAAACGACATCCAATTAACTTTGTTAAGTTTCAATCCTTGCGCATAAACTTTTCTAAAGTACAAGGATAGATTTGAGAACTTTGAAAAAGTGGATGAAAGCGACCACTTACTTTTTCAAAGTTTTACAACATGTTTAATTAGAAACTTACATCTCCAAGGTATTGATATTAAGGTGTTTAACTGAGCCAAGAACAACTCACAAAACTCTTGGCATACATCTTGAATTACTTAATATAGTCTTCTCATTTTTTATAATAACCCTGTCCATCAATGAACTGTGGGTCGTGGTTTATTTTTAAATTGATAGTTGATCGAGTTTTTGCACACTTTTAAAACCCTTGTTCTTATGAGAAATTTGTTTCTGATATTGTTATGCTTTACCACAGCTTTCGGTCATGCACAAGATTTCGATTACAATTCGCGTTGGGAAATCATCGAGCAACAAGAGAAAAAACAAGGTAAATTAAAAAGTCTATTACCCGAAGTGGAAGAGATTTATAGTCAAGCTGAAAAAGAAAATAACACTCCTCAAAAGATTAAAGCTTTACTATATAGATCCAAAATTATTTTGCAGACCGATGACAGTCAGGATGTTGATGTTGATATAATTGACGATTTTGAACAGGAAATAAAAAATGCGAAACCGGTTGAAACGGCGTTAATACAGTCGATGTTAGCGGAATTATATCAGAATTATTATCAGAGGAATCGTTATAAAATCGATCAGCGAACGGAGGTAGAGAACAGTTTAGAATCCGATTTCAGGTTTTGGTCGAAGGGACAATTTGAAAGTAAGATCGAACAACTTTATCGGTCCTCTTTAGGTTCGAAAAGCGAATTACAAAAACAACGGATTGAAAAATGGGCACTTTTACTAATCAGAGAAAAAGAAACAGAGTTTTTACGACCAACATTATATGATTTTTTGGCATACCGAACATTGGATTTTTTTAGGGAGGGACTTGCCTATAATTCATCCTCAGAAAAACAGGAAGAGCATAAACAAATCTTAGAAGATTTAATAAAGTTTCATGAACAAGAGAATAATAAAAACGCACTGGCGTACAACAAATTAAACCTTCATAAACTTCAAAAAGAAGAGCTGGGTCATCTGGAGTTTGGAGATTGCTTGTTGGAGTTATCTCAAGATTTTCAAGAGATTAAATATTCGCCTTATATCTTATTTGAACTCAGTGAATATTATCTATCCGAATATAATAGTATTGAAAGGACAGCTTTTGAAAAGCGGAAAATAGCAGCCGAAAAATCGATGGATTACCTCAATCAGATTAAAGAAAATTTTTCGGAATCTCCATTGAACAAGGTTGCTACTAATAAAATGAAATTCTTCAAGCGTGCTGAAATAGATTTGGCTATGGAAGAATATGTCTTACCTGATCAAAATACGCCAATAAGTTTCACCCATAAAAATACGGATAAAGTCTATTTTAAAATCCTGCAACTCAATTCAGTTGGTGGAAAATTACTTTATGAGTTTCAATATGCTGATACTGCTAAAAAGCAAGAGAAACTCAATCAGATTCTGCAAAGCTTAACGTTGGCCGAGGAGTTTGCTCTCTCCTTAAAAAAGTTTGATGATTATCAAAATCATACCACAAAAGTCAAATTTCCTTCCTTAGAAACAGGTTCTTATGTGGTTTTGGTTTCCAATGATGCGAACTTTAAAATCGAACCCGAACAAACCAAAATAATATTCAAAAGTTTTACGGTAACTTCTTATGCGATTGGTTTTCAGGATAATCAAATTTTATTGACCGACCGAGAAACCGGACTTCCGATTAAAAATAAGAATGTTGAAGTTTTTCGCAAAAGAAATAGAACCAGAACAAAAATAGAAACGATAAAAACGGATGGATTTGGAAAAGCCTCTTTTGGAAATGTTGACAGAGCCTATTTGAGTTTTAAAGTAGCCGGAGAACCGACTTTTTTGGAATATGGATATTTTTATTATTCCGATAATCAATCGAAGCGCGGACGAATCAAAAAGACTAAATTTTTTACCGATCGAAAGATTTATCGCCCCGGACAAACGCTTTATTATAAAATAGTGACTTATACCGATGAAGAATCTGATCATAGAGAAGTTCAACCCAATGAAAAAGTAACAATCAAACTCTATAATGCCAATCAAGAGTTGGTTTTGCAGCAAAATGTAAACACCAATGAATTTGGATCGGCAGCAGGTGAATTTGTGTTACCGACTTCCGGGTTGACCGGGCAATATAAGCTCTCCAGTTCTTTTAGTGAAAGGTCTAATTATCAAAGCGATTATCATTTTAAGGTAGAAGAATATAAACGTCCTAAATTTGAAGTGACTTTTGAAGAGGTTGAAGAGGGTTTAAAACTGGATGAATTCGCAGTGTTTCACGGTGAAGCAAAAGCTTATTCCGGAGCGAATATCAGTGATGCCAAAGTGGTTTATCGAGTTTATCGACAGGAAGTTTTTCCTTATTGGCCGAGATGGCGGTATTTCCCGCAAGGAAACGAAAAGGAAATTGCTCAAGGGGAAACCACCACTGATAAAAACGGAAAATTTAAAATTGATTTTAAAGCGATATCTGAATCCAAAGGAACTTCTCAGGATTTCTTTCGAGGATCAAAATCGGATAGAAAGACTTTTATTTTCACCATCGATGCCGAAGTAACCGATCTGAATGGAGAAACTCATTCCGCCGAAAAAAGCATTCGTATTGGTGATTTGAGCTATATCTTAGACATTCCGATTTCACAAAAATTGAATAAGAGCCAATGGGATTCTATCCCGATAAAAACGGAGAATTTGAATAATAAATTCAGTCCCGCCAAGGGTGAAATCAAACTGACAAAACTCAATGCACCAGATCGAATTTTAAGGGATTCTCCTTTAGCAACACCGGATTACGAATTAATTTCTAAAGAAGAGTTTATTGAATATTTTCCGAATGAGCCCTTTGCGGATGAAAATAAGCCCGAGCATTGGGAAGAAGGAAAAACCGTTTTACACCGATCTTTCGATACCGAGAAAAAACAATCGATTGCCGTAAATGCTAAAAAGTGGGAGTCCGGATATTATAAACTAAAAGCTTTTATTGTGGATGGAAAAGACACGATTCCGCATGAGAAAATAATCTACCTATTCAGTCCGATTGAAAACAAACCGGTGGATAATGAATTGTTTTCTGCCAATTTGAACAAGAAAGAATTTAAACCCGAAGAGGAAGCAGTGGTTAGTTTTTCTTCCGCAGATAAAGACTCCAAAGTTTTTGTCGAATTGGAAGCTGAAGGGGAAATTGTAAAATCGGAATGGATTACTTTAGATTCAACAGTGAAACAATTCAGATTTCCAATTTTAGAAAGTTATCGTGGAAATGTTTTTGTTCATTATTATTTTGGGAAATACAATACGGCAAAATCTAAAACGCTTACCGTTGCTGTGCCTTATGAAGACACTTCTTTAAAAATACAGACCAAAACCTTTCGAGATAAACTCAAACCCGGAACAAAGGAAACATGGGAATTGAACATCAGCGGAAAAAATAAGGATAAAGTTCTGGCAGAGTTGTTGGCCACGATGTATGATGCTTCTTTAGATCAATTTGCTTCTAATGAAAATTCTTTCGATTTAAGGATATCTAACAACAGTCAAAATTTCAGTAAGTGGCAAATAAATCAGAGTTTTAATTATAGCGAGGCTTCACAAGCTATTAATGATTATAGTCGCGCATATTTCACGCCCTTAAAGTTTGATCGATTAAACTGGTTTGGGTTGATTCAGAATTTTCGTTTACATGGTTATTCACGATCAACAATAGAATCTGTGACTATTTCAGAGGATGAAGAAATTGCGGAACAAGAGATGGAGAGAACAGAATTTAGTAGGAAAACTCCTAATGCTTTAGTCGGAAGAGTTCTTGGAGTCGATTCTGATGCTGGCAGTAAAGAATCTGGAACCATAGGCAAAGTTGTACCCCGTCGTGAATTACAAGAAACCGCTTTCTTTTATCCACAATTACAAACCGATGAAAAAGGAAATGTGAAAATAAAATTCACCGTTCCGGAAAGTTTGACCGAGTGGAAATTTATGGCCACAGCACATACCAAAGATTTGCGAACCGGTTATTTGGAAAAGAAAATGAAAACCCAAAAGGAATTGATGGTGATTCCCAATCCACCGCGGTTTTTAAGAGCAGGAGATGATATTCGATTTTCCACAAAAATCAGTAATCTCTCCGAAATGGATTTAAAAGGAGAGGCAAAACTCCAACTTTTTGACGCCTTCACCATGCAACCAATCGATGAGGATTTTGAAAATAATCAAAACTTGAAAAACTTCAAGGTTGATAAAGATGGAAATGTAAATATCGA
>DATGSA010000109.1:0-6599 GCA_035303085.1 Flavobacteriaceae bacterium | reverse complement strand
GTCATTGTGGACGGCAAAACTTATTATGGCTGTTGTAAAATGTGTGAAGATCGGTTGCCGGTAGATGAAACCGTACGCGTTGCAGTCGATCCAATTTCAAAGAATCAAGTGGATAAAGCAGATGCTTTGATTGCTATTACGGGAAGTAAAGGCGAAGTTTCCTATTTTGAAAATGAAGCTAACTACAAAAAATATGTTGAAACGGTTTTAAAGTAAAATCCGTTCAAAATTTAAAATAACTGACCACCTTATTTAACGTTAAGGTGGTTTTTTATAAAATTGAAATTTGGATGGTTATTATGTGATGTCTTTGTATTAATTTTTGGGAAATAGTTGAAAAATACATTTCAAAACCAAGTCTCGTCAATTACAAATTCTACCTTTGCTTTATGAATAAAAAACTGTTGGATCATATTAATTCTCCTGCTGATTTGCGAAAATTTCCACGTGTGGACTTGGAGCTTTTATCGGCGGAACTGAGAGATTTTATTATAGATATTGTATCGACAAAAAAAGGTCATCTAGGGGCGAGTCTGGGTGTAGTAGAATTGACCATCGCTTTGCATTATTTCTTCGATACGCCAAAAGATAAACTGGTTTGGGATGTAGGACATCAAGCATACGGACATAAAATTTTGACCGGTAGAAAAAATCAATTTGATACCAATCGCAAGTTAGGCGGGATAAGTGGATTTCCGAAAATCTCAGAAAGCGATTATGATACTTTTGGCGTGGGGCACAGCTCCACTTCCATTTCCGCTGCTTTAGGAATGGCAATTTCAGAAAAACTACAAGGTAAAAACAACGAAACCATTGCCATTATTGGCGATGCAGCTATTGCCAGCGGAATGGCTTTTGAAGGACTCAACCATGCAGGAGTTTCTGACACCAATCTTTGGGTGGTTCTGAATGACAATGCGATGGGCATCGACCCGAGTGTTGGAGCTTTGAAACAATATTTAAGTCAAACCATTATAGGCGAAAAACATCCACAAGACAATATTTTTGAAGCGCTAAACTTTCATTATGAAGGTCCAATCGACGGACACGATTTCGATAGTATTTTTAAAGCTTTTGAGAAATTAAAAGCTGTAAAAGGTCCTAAGTTCTTACACGTCATTACCACTAAAGGAAAAGGACTTCGACAAGCGGAAGAAGATCAAGTCTTATATCACGCCCCCGGTAAATTTGATAAACTTACCGGAGAAGTATTTGCGGAAGACACCACACATCTTCCTCCAAAATTTCAGGATGTATTTGGAATAACGTTAACCGAATTGGCTGAGGAAAACGAGAAAATAATCGGTGTTACTGCGGCGATGCCTACCGGAACATCGATGAAAATGATGATGGACAAATTTCCCAAACGCACTTTTGATGTGGGGATTGCCGAACAACATGCGGTGACTTTTTCAGCGGGAATGGCCACGCAAGGGAATATTGTTTTCTGTGCGATTTATTCTACCTTTCTACAAAGAGCTTATGATCAAGTGATCCACGATGTCGCTATTCAAAATTTACCGGTTATCTTCTGCATCGACCGCGCCGGATTAGTTGGAGAAGATGGCGCTACGCATCACGGCGTTTTTGATTTGGCTTATCTACATTGTATCCCGAATATGCAGATTATGGCTCCCGCCGATGAGATTGAATTGCGAAATATATTATTCACGGTTTCAAAAGGTGTTAATCATCCCACCGCAATTCGTTATCCCCGCGGAAGAGGAAATATTGTCGATTGGATAAAACCTTTTGAAGAAATCGAAATCGGAAAAGCAAGACGACTCAAAAAAGGAAAAAGCATCGCTATTTTGTCATTGGGGTCTATCAAAACCAACGTTAGTGAGGCTTTAAAAGAGCTTGAAGAGTCGCATGAAGTAGGGCATTATGATATGCGATTTCTCAAGCCGTTGGATGAAAATATGTTACACGAAATCTTCACTAAATATCAGCGAATAATCACTATTGAAGACGGGGTGAAGATCGGCGGATTTGGAGATGCTGTTTTGGATTTTGCTAATAGAAATAACTACACTAAACCGATTTTTAAAATGGGA
This sequence comes from Flavobacteriaceae bacterium, assembly GCA_035303085.1. Classification (GTDB taxonomy): domain Bacteria; phylum Bacteroidota; class Bacteroidia; order Flavobacteriales; family Flavobacteriaceae; genus JAJYSO01. Next base: position 4,542 of record DATGSA010000109.1, on the reverse strand, counting down.
ATTCCCGATAAATTTATCGATCACGGTAACATAATAGAATTGCAAGAAATAGCCGGGATTTCAGTTTCCAGAATTAAGGAAGTTTTAAAAAATGAATTAAGACTTTTAAACCGGTAATTCTTAACTTGGCTTTTTCTAAAAAAGAAATTATTATGTTGAAAATAGATATTCGATGGAGTGATATTGATGCCAACCGCCATTTAGCAAATTCGGCTTATATGAATTTTATGAGCCACGCTCGTCTGGAGTACATGAAAAAAGCCGGCATCGGGCAGAAAGAACTCGAAGAACATCATTTAGCACCGATAGTTTTTTATGAAAATATATTCTATTTCAGAGAAGTTTTACCTGAAGAAACACTTTATGTAAGTGTTGAACTCAAAGGCTTGTCAGAAGGAGGAATGTTTTTTCAATTTATCCATAATATCTATAACGAAGAAGGACAAAACAAGGCTTCTTGTGAAATGATGGGCGCTTGGATGAGTATGAAAACACGTAAACTCACTACACTGCCAAAAATAATTCTGGAAAATTTTTTAAGATTCAATAAATCAGATGATTTCAGAACTTTGACCAAAAAAGACACCAGAAAGTTTGATGTAGAACCAAAAGATATCGATAAAGACCAAATTAAAACAACGATTTAAAAAACTTTATTGGAGTTATTTGGTTTGAGATGACAAAATAATTATGGCAAGAATTCTGGCGATAGATTACGGTAAAAAACGAACGGGAATTGCAGTGACCGATGAATTGCAACTCATCGCTTCGGGTTTGACAACTGTGAGTACAGATAGTTTGATGAATTTCTTAGACGAATATTTCGACAAAGAAAAAGTTGAAAAAGTGCTTGTTGGAGAGCCTAAGCAAAAAGATGGAAATCCTTCACAAGTTGAAGTTCACATTCAAGAATTTATCGAAAAATTCACCAAGAAATACCCCGATATGCCGATGGAGCGTGTCGATGAACGATTTACTTCAAAAATGGCTTTCCAAACGATGATCGACAGTGGATTGAGTAAAAAGAAAAGACGCAATAAAGGTTTGATTGATGAAATCAGTGCTACGATAATCTTACAGACGTATTTATCGAGATAATTCTCAATTAGGACAAAACAAGAACTCACGAATACACGAAAAAACATTGTTGTGAAATAATAAGCTAATAAGGTTTAGGGTGTTGAACACCCTGGTTATGAAGGTAATAAGGTTTTATTTTTAGCGTAATTCAACTTTTATTTTATAAAATTATTTCCTAAATAATAATGCGAAATATGATGCACTTTCAATACTCTTTTACTTGGGTTCGGTTGTTTTGGATAGGCTTTAAACATCTCTGTGATCTTGCGTTTCTTCAAGGATCGAAAAAATGAATGAGGAATTTCTCACCTTTTTTAGTGTATCTTTTCAAAGCTCAGTAAAATACACTATAATAAAAAGATATAAAATCTTAACTGAAAAACTACACTTATAACGCAGCTCAAGCAAACCTTATTACCTTAGTAACAACCACAATAAACCACTGATATTAACCTTATTAGCTTATTTTTAGAGTTCTGTTTTGTTTGCTATTATTTGGTTAAAAATAAAGCAGTGAGGTATTAATCAAGCTTCAAAATAACGCTTTAACTGCCAACATTTCAGTTTTTTCAAAATCATTCACCACCCCAAAATATTTTCTTGATTTAATTCAACTACCACACAATCAAGTTTAACTTTTTTACTTCCGGTATAATTCTCTCAAATTTCTTATCTTTGCAAAGCAAAAATTTAAACGATGATATTACCAATTTTAGGCTATGGTTTTCCGATTTTAAAGAGAGAAGCTAAGGAGATTCCTGAAGATTTCGAAAACTTAGAAGAACTGATAGATAATATGTGGGAAACTATGTATAATGCAAACGGCGTGGGTCTTGCTGCTCCACAAGTTGGTCAATCTATTCGTTTGTTTGTGACCGATCCTACTATTTTTGCAGATGATGAAGAGTTATCGGATGAAGAACGTCAACAGTTATTCAGAGCAAAAAAGGTTTTTATCAATCCGATTATTCTTGAATTTAAGGGTGATGAATGGGCATATACCGAGGGTTGTTTGAGTATCCCAGGAATCAATGAAGATATCTATCGTCCGGAAAAAATCACCATTGAATATTTCGATCAGGATTTCAACCTACAAACCGAGGAGTTTAGTGGGTTGGCAGCGCGGGTAATCCAGCACGAATACGATCATATTGAAGGGATTCTTTTTACCGATAAAATTTCGAATTTAAAAAAGCGATTGATCAAAAGCAAGCTGAAAAATATTACCAAAGGGAAAGTAGATGTAGATTACAACATGCGTTTTTCCGAAGCAAAAAAAGTTCGATAATTTTTTGTAGAATTCATTAGAGATTGCATATTTGCGCACCAAATAAAACATTATGAGTTTAAATAAAATATTAGCTATTTCAAGTAAACCGGGGCTTTATAAATTAAAAGCCCAAACCAGATCAGGATTTGTGGCACAATCACTGGAAAACGGAAGAAAAATACCTGTTAATTTGCAACACGATGTAAGTATGCTGAGCGAAATAACGGTTTACACAGAGGAGGACGAAGTGCCTTTGGCGGAAATATTTGAAAAAATTTACGCAAAAGAAGAAGGAAAAAAATCTATCAATCACAAAAAACCAAAGGAGGAATTGGTGGCTCACTTTGAAGAAATCATTCCTGAATACAATGAAGATCGTGTGTATACAAGTGATATTAAAAAAATATTTCAGTGGTATAACATTCTGATCGATAATGGCTTCAAATCCTTTTCTGAAGAGGAAGAGGAAAATAAAAGTGACGAAGAGGAGTAACGTTTTTGCATAGTATTTTAAAAACCCTTATAATCTGATTATAACGCAATAATATTTAAAGTAACATTTTGCATAATATTTTAAAAACCCGTTGGTATTAAAAGCTTAACGGGTTTTTTTTATGAATTGTAATTAAGTTTTGTCGATAAGTCATACTTCTGGACGAACAACAGAATCTAATTTTCGCGCAATAATCACTTGAAGTTTTTTGTATTCCCGAATTTCACTTAAAACTTCTCGATGTTGTTCTGCGAGATCAGCGGTCATTTCCTTTATTAATTCTGTAGTTTTCTTTTTAATCAGCATCATTCTCAAATTCAATATCGTTTGTTGAACTTCCTTTTCTTTCAATTCTGACTTGTCTTTTACAAAAATACCTTGCGTGTCCCACCGATGGAGTTTATAACGTTCTTCATCCATCAAAATGCTGGTTACCTCTGAAGCGGAAATAGTATTGATCCTATTGATAAAATCCTCTATCACGATTTTTTCTTTAATTTTAAATTCATTGATTATTTCAGGATATAGTTTCTTGAATTGCTCATTGGTAAATTCAATTTCATCTTCTTGAAGATCTAAAAATATTTTCTCATAAACCTTGGCCTCTCTGGTTTCAGCAGCCATTTCTAATTCGCCTTCCTCATTTTCCTTAAGGATATATTCTTCAAAACTTCCTGTTTTATTACCATAACGCAACAATAAACTGATCAGATGTCTTTCAATTTCATATTGTGCATCAACTTTTAATCGCGGGTCGGGTTCATCCTTAACCACTTTCAGTTTTTGCTTCTTTCTTTTTTGCGTGCGTCTTTGATCCCGATCATCTTTAGCTTTAATTTGAGCTAAGGTGCTGTATAAAACCTCTTCGGAAATGTCCATAATTCTGACACATTCCTTTAAATAGAGTTCTTGTCGAATAGGGTCGGGAATTTTAGCTACACTTACCATCATATCCCGAATGACCTCTGATTTCTTAATCGGATCATTCTCTGCATCCTCCATTAAAAGCGATGCTTTATAAGTGATGAAATCCATCGCATTTTCTTCGAGAAACTCTTTCAGCTCTTCCTCGGTGTGATTTTTAGCAAAATCGTCGGGATCTTGACCTTCGGGGAAAGTACAGATTCTCACATTCATATCCTGTTCGAGGATCAAATCCACTCCTCTTAAGGATGCGCGAATTCCGGCTTCATCTCCATCGAAAAGCACTACTACATTGTTGGTCAGCCTTTTAACCATACGAATTTGTTCCGGAGTCAAAGCAGTTCCGGAAGTAGCTACAATGTTTTTAATTCCATTCTGATACAGCTGAATAACATCCATATATCCTTCCACCACATAACAGAGATCTTCTTTGGCAATGCTTTGTTTAGCTTGATATAAACCGTATAAAACTTTACTCTTATGGTAGATTTCACTTTCAGGAGAGTTTAGGTATTTAGCCATATTGGTATGATTCCCCAAAATTCTACCTCCAAATCCTAACACCCGACCCGACATCGAATGAATCGGGAAAATCACCCGACCTTTAAAACGATCAAATTGATTGGTTCCGCCATCTTTATTCTTTTTTACAATGGTCAAGCCAGTTTTTTCCAGGTATTCTATTTGATATTCCTTTTTTAAAGCTTCCATAGTAAAAGCATCCCACTTATTTGGAGAATATCCCAAATCGAAAAGTTTTATACTTTCTTCTGTA
>DATGSA010000108.1:0-19124 GCA_035303085.1 Flavobacteriaceae bacterium | reverse complement strand
AAGTTATAAAGTACATTCCGTTAAGGTTTGTATTCACCATTCCCAACCATTCTTTTGATGAGGTTTCATCAATTTTATTAAAAGATCCCGCGCCGGCATTATTAATTAAAATATCTGGGATGCTTTTATTTGAAAATGTTTTATTTATCCAGTTGGTCAACATTTCCTGATTGGTGATATCCATCCTGACGGGTTGAAATTTTTCTCCCAATTCGTTTCTTACCTCAGCAAGTGCATCAATATTTCTTGCCAATCCGTAAACTCGGACATCTTTTTCTACTAATTTTTCGGCAATAGCTCTACCTAATCCGCTACTTGCGCCGGTTAGAATCGCTATTTTATTTTTCAAATCCATAAATTGAATCTTTCTTTATTTTAGTTCGTAATTTTATAAGAACCCGGTTCAACTTTAAAAGCTATAGCTAATCTATTCCAACTATTAATCGCCAAAATCAACATGGTCAAACTCAGCAAATCCTTTTCACCAAACTCATCGAGCAATTCCCTATATAGGTCATCAGAGATTCTATTTTCTGAAATTAAGGTAAGCGCTTCGGTCCAAGCTAAAGCACTACGCTCTCGTTTTGTATAAAAAGGAGTTTCCCGCCAACCAAGCAAACCATTAATGCGTTCTTCGGTTTCTCCTCCATGCCTTGACTCCTTAGTATGCATATCGATACAATAAGCACAAACGTTGATCTGGGAAGCTCGGATTTTTATTAAATGCACTAAACTATAGTCTAAATTAGATTGTGCGATATATTTTTCCATTTCTTGAAGCCCTCCAATAGCTTTTGGATCAACTTTACTATATTTTAATCTATTTCCCATGCTTTTCGATTTTGATTGGGTTTTTTAAGTTCGAATTTTCAGCATTGCCTTTCAATTCTCTTCACCGTATTTTAATTGTCCATCAGTAACTTGAGCAGGTTGAGTATAAGGATGTTCGGTGGCTTTATTTTTATTCATAATATGGGTGACCTTCCATCCTTTGGCTTTCAAAGCATCAGCAATCATGGAGCGGTGACATCTCCACCAAACCGCTTCGGCACACATTATTGCCACAGGGGTTTTTGAGGCCAATTTCTCCAATTTTTCTAAAGCATCATTAAATTCCTCCGTCTCCATATAATCGGCGTAAGCTCTGAAAGACTTGTTTCGCCAAATCGTGTTTTTTGAGTTTGGATTGGGTTTTCTTCTTCCTCCCAAGTCTTCAAAATACTTATAATCGATTTGATTGTCTTTCAATGATTTTTGCAATACGTCTTGATTATACTGGGGAAATTTATTGGAACCCGGCATTGATCTGACATCCACCAAGGTTTTAATCGAGAATGATTTCAACATTACGATAAATTCATCAAATGTTCTTGTTGAATGCCCTATGGTCCAGATTTCATTATTACTGACAGACACAGATTTATTTAAGAATTAGGACTGTTTATCCATTTGCTCCATAGCTAAATTTGCATGGGCATAACCCGCTCCGGCACGCATTTCTGCGGCTACCCAAATCGCTTCCATAATCTCTTCTTTTGAAGCTCCTTTTCGCATCGCACCTGAAGTATGGGCTTTAATGCAATATGGACATTGAGTTACGTGTGCTGCGGCAACAGCTATAAGTTCTTTTGTTTTTACGTCTAAAGCTCCTTCTTTAAAAACAGTTTTACTGAAATTGCGCCAAGCTTCTATTTGTTTTGGCGCTAAATCCGCTTTGCGCTTTGCCATTTCCGGCGTTTGTGTCGGGTACATTTTCTTTTGATTATCCATGAGTTTTTATTTTTTAAGATTGAAAAAGGAGATGTTTATCATCTCCTTTGATGATAAATTTTGAAAATACATCTAAAAGATATCGACATAATCCTCAAGGCAATATTTCAAAATAAAAAAACGCCTCAGATAACCTCGATATATCCTTAGGTAAATTTAATTACTCCAAATTAGCATCCAAGTTGATGTCTACATTCAGCACTTTACTAACCGGGCAATTTTCTTTGGCCTTATTAGCAATTTCCAAAAATTCTTTTTCCTCGATATTGGGAATTTTGGCTCTTAAAATTAGATGAGATTTGATCAACTTGAGTTCATCGGTATCCATGGTCACTTCTGCTGATGCATCCAACGATTCAGGCGTATATCCACTTTCTCCCAACATCAAACTCAAGGCCATCGCAAAACAACCGGCATGGGCAGCAGCAATTAGCTCATCCGGGTTTGTTCCCTTCCCATCTTCAAATCGGGTTTGGTAAGAATATTTATCGTTATTTAATACATTACTTTTTGTGGTAAGCTTTCCATTACCCTCTTTTATCGAACCTTCCCAAATTGCATTCGCTTTGTCTTTTTTCATTATTTTAGGTTTTTAGATTATATTATTATTTGATTTTCAAACGTTTCAACTTGCTTTTTATTTATCTACAACTTCTTTCACCCTGCTGACGGAATCTGACTTGACCAAACTCAATCGCACAATACTATCTTCAACAGCTTTTAAATCATGTGGAATTCCACCTTTAAGCGAAATTAAATCTCCTGTTTTCATAAGTATTTTCTCCTCATCCCTTATTCCAAAATTAATCGCACCATCAAAAACTTCCACCACAATTGGAAATGGAGTTTGATGACGCTCCATAACTTGATCTTTCTTAAAAACAATTCTTATTTCCTTTCCGGAATCTGAATTCAACAAAACTTGAAGAACAGGTTTTATTTCGTGGTAAACAATTCCATCTATCAATGAGGCAGTTTTCATAAATTATAATTTTATCTTATTTAGAACGATTCAAAATTAAAGTAATGTTTTCAATATTCCTACTTTATTGTCCATAAACTTTTAAAAAGATAGAGAAGTATATTGTTCACCACGAAAACTTAAATTAAAAATCTCTTATCGTTGTATCGTTTGAAACTTTAATACGAATCTGATATATTTTAAATCCAATAAGATCAAGATTATATATACTTACGAATTATCAGTTTACCATAATTTATCGGTGAAAAATTTTAGTTTTAATCATTAATCTTGACTATTTTTAAATTTTAATAAATATATCAATACGTTAAGTTTTTATTGTTACTTGCGCCTTAAATAAGTAACATCGCTTTTAGACACCTATAATTACCCTATTATGCTCAAGCCCGCTTTCGTCCGACAAATATTCGTACTCTTTGTAATTGCAGTTGTAGGTTTTCTCATCATTTTTGAGATGCTTCCTTATCTTTCCGGTGTTTTAGGTGCGATAACCTTATATGTAATGCTAAATCCATTGATGGATAAGTTATTAAAGAAAGGAATTAAAAAAACTATAGCTATAATTGGTTTGATGTTAGCTTCCTTCATTGTGATTATGATTCCTTTAGGGGGTACAGCAATAATGTTAGGGAATAAAATTGGTAAGGCTGTGAAAAATTCCGAAGCCGTAATCAACGCTTTTAAAACTCAATTTTCAGTCTTAGAGGATAAAATTGGTTTTAAAATCGGACCAAAAATAGATACAGGAAAAGTGGTAGATGTGGCATCGGAAAATCTACAAAATATTGCCGGGGGCACATTTAATGTGGCAATTTCAATTGCCATTATGTATTTATTGCTTTATTACATGCTTTTAAACTCCAAAAATATTATAGACACCTCTTATAAGTCCTTACCTTTTACACGGGATAGCTTAAAGTTAATAGCGACCGAATGTCGTTCAATGGTTCGCGCCAATGCCATCGGTATTCCTGTGGTGGGTATTAGTCAAGGTATTGTCGCCTTGATTGGATATTTGATTTTTGGGGTAGAAGATCCATTCTTTTGGTTTGTCATCACTGCCATTGGATCTATGATTCCCGTTATTGGAACATTGATCGGCATTATCCCTGTTTTTTTACTCACCCTTTCTGCAGGGGATACATTTGCAGCTTGGGGAGTTTTAATTTATGGACTTGTAATTGTTGGATCGACAGATAATGTGGTAAGGCTTTATGCACTGAAGCGTTTAGACGACGTACATCCGTTAATCACTTTAATCGGTGTAATTATAGGGGTGCCTTTATTCGGTTTTATCGGGTTAATTTTTGGGCCTATTTTACTGAATCTCTTCTTGATTTTACTCAAGGTGTATAACAAAGAATATATCGTAGATTACGAAGAGTAAAAAATCAAACACAATCAAAATCAACAATTCAGAATCAATTATTCTTGCAATACCGAGTTGAATCTCATAAACAGGGTTTAAATAAATCTTGACAAGTTTGCGAAAATAATGCTCTCGGTATTATACCAATCCCGCAAATACAGGATAGAATAAAAAGTCTATCGGTTTCGCAATGATATGGTAAACACTATTAATTTATCGATACAAATTTTCAAGCGATAGACTTGTATATTAAAACAAAAAACACCGGAATTACCCGGTGTTTTATCATTAATCTATTTCGCTAATTTTTAATTAGCATCTTTTAAGAACTCTCTCAAAACATATTGCAAAATACCATCATTTCGGTAATACTCGATTTCAATTTCTGAATCGAGTCTAACGATAGCTTTGAATTCCGTTTTCTTGCCATTTTCATCGGTTGCAATAACATCAACCTCTTTATGTGGTTTTAGCCCTTCTGCAATTCCAATTATATCGAAGGTTTCTTTTCCTGTCAACCCTAATGAGTCTGCAGTTTCTCCATCTTTATATTGAAGTGGCATTACTCCCAGATCCATCAAGTTACTTCGGTGAATGCGTTCATAACTTTCTGCAATAACCGCTTTAATGCCTAACAAATAAGTTCCTTTAGCAGCCCAATCTCGAGATGAACCACTTCCGTATTCTTTACCTGTTAGCACAACCAATGGCGTATTATCTTCTTTATATTTCTGTGCTGCATCAAAAACCGTCATTTCTTCACCACTTGGGATATGGATAGTGTATCCACCTTCCTTATCCACCAGCTGGTTTTTGATTCTTACGTTGGCAAAGGTACCTCTAACCATAACTTCATCATTACCTCTGCGCGATCCATAAGAGTTAAAGTTTTGAGGTTCTACTCCTTTAGAAACAAGGTATTGTCCTGCAGCCGAGAATTTACTAAATCTTCCGGCCGGGGAAATGTGGTCGGTAGTGATACTGTCTCCCAATTTCACCAAAACTCGGGCTCCTTTAATATCTTCTAAAGCAGATGGTTCTTCCGAAATATCTCGGAATAAGGGGAACTCTTTAATATAAGTTGACTCCTCATCCCATTCATATATTTTACCTTCCGGAACGTCTAGGTTTCTCCAAATTTCATTTCCGGCAAAAATCTCACCGTAATTTTTATCAAAATCTCCCGGCGTCAATACGTCGCTCATAATTTCGTTGATCTCTTCATTTGAAGGCCAGATATCTTTTAAATAAATCGGCTGATGATTTTTATCATAAGTCAACGGTTCTTCTGCAAGGTTTATATCTACCCTTCCAGCAATCGCATAGGCCACAACCAGCATGGGTGACATCAAGAAGTTCATTCTTACTTTAGGGTGAATACGAGCTTCGAAGTTTCTGTTACCTGATAAGACTGAGGAAACCACCAAATCATATTTATCAATAGCTTCTTCTATTTTCTGTGGTAATGGTCCTGTATTTCCAATACAAGTGGTACATCCGTATCCCACTAAGTGAAATCCAAGCGCTTCCAAGTCTCGCATTAAATCAGCTGACTGCAAATAGTCTGTAACCACTTTCGAACCGGGTGCGAGTGATGTTTTTACCCATGGAGCTGAATCAATTCCTTTTTCTCGTGCTTTTTGCGCGACCAATCCTGCTCCGATCATCACATAAGGGTTGGATGTATTGGTACAAGAGGTAATTGCTGCTACAGCGATAGACCCATCTGAGAGTTCATATTTCTCGTGTCCGTCATGAATCCAAAGGGATCTCATATTTTTATCATCTTCTTCGATGGTAACTGCAGTTTCTTGTTCAGGTTTTGGCACAGTTCTGTTGCCTCCTTCATATCCCCATCTTGATAATGAATCGATATACATGCGATCTCCTTGTTCTACATAATCACGATCAAATTCTTCTTTCAACAAGTCCTTAAATTTTGTTTTAAGGTTTCTCATTAAGATTTTATCTTGTGGACGTTTAGGACCGGCTACAGAAGGTTCGATTTTGGATAGATCTAATTCTACCACGGAGGAATACTCGATTTTATCTGTATTTTCCCTCCACAATTTATTGGCTTTAGAATAAGCTTCCACTCGTTCTACGACTTCCGCTGAGCGGTTTGTCATTTCCATATATTCCAAAGTCTTATCATCAACTGGGAAAAGTGTAATTGTACAACCAAATTCCGGCGACATATTACTCACCGTAGCACGGTCTGGAACAGTGAGGTGATCAAGTCCATCACCAAATACTTCTACAAAATCTCCAACCACACCGTGTTTTCTCAATGCTTCCGCAATATTCAGTACCATATCGGTAGCTGTTGTTCCCACAGGCATTTTTCCGGTCAGTTTAAGACCAACCACTTGTGGCATAATAATATAAATGGGTTGTCCGAGCAAGGCTGCTTCTGCTTCAATTCCTCCAACACCCCATCCAACAACGCCAATGCCGTTGACCATGGGCGTGTGACTATCTGTACCTACGAGCGTATCCGGGAAGAGCTGTCCATCTCTTTCAATTACAGCTTGTGCTAAATACTCCAAGTTTACTTGGTGGCAAATTCCCATTCCCGGCGGCACCACACTAAAGTTATCAAAGGCTTTTTGTGCCCATTTCAAAAAAGTATAACGTTCGATATTACGTTTGTACTCTTCTTGTATATTTTTCTCGTATGCATAATCAGCGGCATAATAATCTACTTGCACCGAGTGGTCAATGACCAGATCAACCGGAACGAGCGGATTAATTTTATCGGGATCCCCACCTTTTCTTGCCACTTCAGATCTCAGGGCAGCAATATCAACAACAGAAGGAACTCCTGTGAAATCCTGCATTAAGATTCGCGCAGGTTTATAAGGGATGTCCTCGTTTTCTGTATCGGGTTTCCAATTCAACAATGTTTCAATATGTTCTTTTGTAACCGCAAAATCGTCGTAGTTACGCAGAGCGTTTTCTAACATGATACGGATTGAAAACGGCAGTTTATCAATTTCATATCCCTGCTTTTCCAACTCTGCCAAGCTGAAATATTCAAGTTGCTTATCTCCGAGCTTCAGCGTTTGTTTGACCTGAAATGGATCTTTTGACATAGTTCTTTTTATTTTAATGTTATTACTTATTTTTCACAAACTTACGATATTTCTTTCGAAATCACCCGTTATAACCACACGAAAGCTCAAGTAAGGCTCAATGGCAAATATTTCTTCAAAATCAGGCGGTCGTCCACTTTCTTCCCAGCGCTATCGCTTTTGGGAATAAAATATTATTCTCTAAATGAATATGTTTAAAAAGGTCTTGTTGCAATTGTTCCAACAATACAAAAGTCCGGTTATAAAGATCGCTCACCCCGGCAGGAGGGGTGTAATTATCAGTTAAATTTCGAATTTTTTTAAATCCCTCCATTTGGTCATTATGATCATGAATCATCATATTTATGGGATTTTCCATACGCGAAGAAGGAGCTTCAATTTTAGTGTTATTTTCTTTTGCCTTCAACACCCGCTTTATAAATGGAAAAAGAATGAGTTCTTCTTTTTTCATATGCGAAGCCATATCACCCGAAGCAGTTTTAAAGATATCTCTGATTTCAAGAAGCTCAGGATGAGGATCTCCTTCTTTATCAATCATTTTTTCCAAATTGTGTTTAATCTTCAGGCTCTGTTCTTCAGAATATTTATGATGTGTTTCAACAATATAATCTGCCAACGCATCTAAATCCCATGTATCAAAATCATTAGGTCTTATCTGAGTTGCGAGTTTAGATCTTTCTATTTCCTCCCACAGGTTCTTAAGCTGAATGTTTTTATCATCTGCAGCTGCTTTTAATGATTTTCGCCCTTCATTACAAAAATCGATATCAAATTTTTGAAATGCTTTTGCTGTGCGGTAATCCTCAGCTACCACTTGCCCTATCGTTATTTTTCCCTTGTTCATCGCACTTTTTGTTAGGTTATTCGGTTTTTACAATCTATTTTATTTATTGTTTGCGATTACATCAAAACCTCATCACAAACAAGCGCAACATTCGACAAAATTACGAAATCCCAATTAAAGACAAAGAGATCTTCAACTGAAGTTATATCAAGAAGCAAGTCTGTTTTTAAAAGAAAAATCTCACAAAGCTACCGTGCCAAGTGAGATTTTTCGATAATAAATTAGTTGGATTTTATTCCTTCACTGTCAAGGTTCCCATCATTCCAGCAAAAAAGTGTCCTGGAAATGTACATACATACATGTACTTACTTGGTCTTTCGGGAGCTGTAAAGGTGACCTCTACGGTTTCTCCACCAGCTGCCATAGACGTGTAGGCATAGACTTGGTCTCTCATATTTGGCGCTACAAAATCTTCAATTGCAGATTTTTCAGAAGCTGCGACAAAAGACTGCACATCAGCAGTTTGTTTTAGTAACACCCAATTATGGGACATTTGACGGGGTTTATAATCGGTGACAGTCGTCAATCGAATAGTGATTCTTTCACCGGGTTTTACAACAATCTCCGTCTTGTCATAGGTCATATTATTTTGCCCTTTTATTTCGATGACTCTTGCTTCTTTTTGTGCATAGGTAAGTCCCGAAAATAAAAAAGCCGAAAGCATCAATATTAAGCTAAAGGTTAAGTTTCGTATTTTCATTTTTATGGGTTTTAAGATAGTATACTAAATCGGCCCAAGATTTAGCTAAATGGAATGATATTACTTTGCTCATCCAGCAGAAATTGATTGTTTGGGCAAACAATAGAGACCTGTAAAGGTTTTTTTAAAATTATTTCTCTACAGGTCATTTGCTTGAAATCATCTATTGAGAAATTACTTTACGGTTAGCGTACCTTTCATTCCCGATACATAATGTCCGGGGAAAGTACATACATACTCATAATCTCCCGGTTTTTCAGGAGCTTTAAAAGTAACTTCTACTGTTTCTCCTCCGTGCCCCATTTTGGTATGAGCGATTACATCGTTTTCTTTATCAGGATCGATGTACTCGTTATCTTTATGCATTGAAGATGATTGAGAGAAAGCTCTTCCATCAACCCCTTGTTTTAAAAGTGCAAAGTTATGCCCCATAGCAACTGCAGGCAACTGACTAATTACGTGCAATTTAACTGTGATTTCTTCTCCGGGTTTTGCATCGATTTGCTCGACGGTGAATTTCATTCTGTCGGTACCGTCCATTTCAATAACTCGTTGTGCAAAAGTACTTGCCGAGAAAAGAAATATTCCTACCATAACAAGCAAGAATCGAAATTTTGATGATTTTCTTAAATTTAACATAGTTGCATTTATTTTTAATTAATATTAATTTTTAAACTTCATAATTTGGGTCGTAAATATCCAATTCAGGGGATCCTTCTACTACAATATCGGCCAGCATTCCTTTATACTCTACCCTACTGAGGGCGTGATCGACTAAGTGTATAGTTGACGGGACAGGGAAATCCATTTCAAAGACTGCGCAGTCACCCGGCGGTACAAGCATAGTTTGAACATAACGTTCGGGAGAACTTGCTAAGGCTCCATCGCGCCATGCTTTAGTCCATACGTTTCCAATTGGGTGAAAACTCGAAGCCAAGTTCGGTCCGCCGTTGACAAAAAATATACGTGCCGTTTCTCCTTTTTTAACTCTCATGGCACCGTATCCATTATCGGTTAGCGCACCTTTTTGACCATTTAAAAGAACATAATCTGCATCTTCATCCTTCATCTTATCGAAACTGAATTCTTGCAGACCTTTATCACCTGTTTCTCCTTGGATATAAACTTCATGTTGACCTAAGTAAAACTCATGGTCTACTTTAGGCAATCCTTCTTCAGGTTCAACAAGGATGATGCCAAACATTCCGCTACTGATATGTTGATCCATGGCAGGAACGGCACAGTGATAAATAAAAGCACCGGGGTACAGCGCTTTAAACTTAATGGTTTCTTCAGATCCCGGTGTAACGTATGTGGCATCCGCTCCTCCTCCTGTTCCATAAACTGCGTGAAAATCAATGTTATGCAACATCAAATTTTCATCAGATGAAGTTAAAGTAAAGATAACGGTGTCTCCCAGTCTAACCCGAATCATCGGCCCCGGAACTGTTCCTCCAAAAGTCATATAGTGAAAGTTTGTTCCATCTTCCAGCTCACTAACAAGCTCGACACATTCCAATTCTACATGAACTGTTTTAGATGTTTTTCTTGTAATGGGTGGCGGAATATCTCTTGGATCGGCTGCTACACGTTGTGCAACTGATAAAGCAGCAATTTGAGATTTCGAAACTGGGTTATAGGGTTTTTTAAAATTTTTCCCTTCCATTTTAGGTAGGCCAAAAGAGGATAATAAACTACCACCTATAATAGCACCTCCTGCATTCCTCATAAATTGTTTACGGGAGTACTTCTTGTGGTTTGATTTTTTACTCATAATTATTTTTATTATATAATTGGACTCATTTTTTTTATTGTCAATCCAGAGCAAAAAACAACAGAAATTAGCTGTTTTCAAATCGAATACATATTCTGTTTACTTAATGCGATTTCAATGATAATTAATTTATTCCGTACAACAATGCAAAAATAGAGATATTTATCAATTAAGGGCTATTTTGTCTTTAATTATGCGCAGTAATTAGGCTAAATTCATGTCAAAAACCGTTAATATTATCGGTAAAAAACCAATTAATATAATTACTGCTATTTTTATTATATAACTACTACTATTCTGTTTAAAATTTCTTTTAAATAATTTCATGGATTCAACCCCCTGCAATTAAGACTCAAAATGATTAAGTTTGGAGTTTTAAAATATAGATTTTATGAACTTACAGCTAACCGGTACTTATACAGACTTATACCAATTGGCCATGGGGCAAGCGTATTACCTGAATAATTATCACACTAAACAAGTGACATTTGATTATTTTTTTCGGCGTCCTCCTTTTGATGGGGGATATGCTGTTTTTGCCGGATTGGCTGATTTACTTAATCAATTAGCAACCCTTCAATTTACAGATGACGATATTAAATATTTAAAAGATCAAGGTTTTGATAAAAACTATCTAACTGTATTGAAGAACTTCAAATTTAATGGATCTATCTATGGTCCTCCGGAGGGCGAGGTTATTTTTCAAACAGAACCTATCTTGCGTGTTGAGGGAAACATTTTAGAAGCTCAACTGATTGAAACTTTTCTACTGAACACTTTAAACTTTCAATCTTTAATCGCTACTAAGGCTGCGCGGATAAGATTCGCGGCGCCGGATAAAATCATCAGTGAGTTCGGGTTGCGCCGCGCACAAGGTATTGGTGGTTTTTATGCTTCTCGAGCTGCGGTGATCGGTGGTGCTGATTCAACCAGTAATGTAGCTGCAGCAAAGCACTATGGTTTAAAAGCCAGCGGTACGATGGCTCATTCATATGTGCAGATGTTTGATGAGGAACTTCAAGCTTTTAGAAGTTTTGCCAATTCTAATCCGGAGAACTGTATTCTTTTAGTTGACACCTATAACACTTTAAAAAGTGGCGTACTTAATGCCATTACAGTGGCCAAGGAAATGGAAAAAAAAGAACAACGTCTCTACGCCATTCGTCTTGACAGTGGGGATCTTTCTTATTTAGCTCGAAAATCCAGACAGCTGTTAGACGATGCAGGTTTGCACTATGTCAAGATTGCTGCTTCCAACCAATTAGATGAATATGTAGTCAGGAGCTTAATTCATCAGAAAGCACCTATCGATATCTTTGGAGTAGGTACAAATTTAGCAATTGGCAAGCCAGATGCAGCTTTGGACGGGGTTTATAAACTTGTGACTGCCGATAACATCCCGAGGATTAAAGTTTCTGAAAACCTTGAAAAAACCACTTTACCTGAAAAAAAACAAGTTCATCGTTTGCTTCATAAGGACGGAACATTTTTCGGTGCTGATGCCATTACTGAAATAGAAGAAGGAAAGCCCAATATTATGACGGCTCCATTTAATCCGCATAAATCTATGGAAATAGCGGATATTTCTTCCACTCCTCTGCTTCAACCCCTGATGAAGAAAGGAAAGATTATTCAGGTGCAAACCGATATTGAGGAAATAAAACGTTTTTCAGCAGAGCGATTAGCACTTTTACCACCTGAATATAAACGATTTGAAAATCCGCATGTTTATAAAATTGGGATTAGCCCACGTATTAAGAAAATCCGAGACGATTTATTTTCAAAATATTCAGGTCGAAATATTTAATCATCAATTAAAATCATAAACCAACCGGTTTTCACGGTTATCTCTTTTTTTGAAATACATCTTAGGTATTGGATTCCCATAAATCAGGGAAAAACTTTCTTTGTTGATGGTCGGGATGTAGGTATTTTTTCCACTCAGAGCCACCTGTGGCAGTTTTGGTTTCTTCTCCTTTAGCATCTAAGTAATGAGCAGCTGTTCCTAAATGAACCAACGGCCAGGTAACGTTATAGGCGACATCAAATTCAACCAGTTTCTCCTTAAGCTCCGCAGAAGGATTTTGCAGGGTATTAAACTTATCACACAGAGTTTTTCCTTTCATTCTTTTGGCTAAATTTCTCAATTCCAAATCATACTTTTCTTCAAACTGACGCAAGGTTAAGGTTTTTTCTCCGGTTTCATAATCACAACCGGCATCTCGCCAATAAATATTGTCAAAATAGTCATCTAAGGAGGGATTTTCAGGCAAGCGTTTTTTACCCTTTTCATTGACCAAATTTTCCACAGGTGTGCAAAACAATTCAACATATCTAAACTGTACACTTTGAAAACCACTGGCCGGGGTTAGGGTATCTCTAAAGATATTATAATCGTCGTAATCCATACCATAACGCATTATATCAAACGAATTGATCAGCATTTCCACATATCGCTGTATTCGACCCATTTTTTCAATCCATACTTTTTCAATCACTTCATCTGCTTGCAGCTGTTTAACTTCATGAAGTAACATCTTTTGGAAAAGCTCAATTACTTGATGATACATTATAAAGATCTCTTCATCCTTAAAATTAGTTCTTGGACGCTGCAATGAGAGCAATGTATCTACCTGGATATAATCCCAATAGTTGATGGTTTTAGCTTGCAACAGACCTTTTAAATACGTCTTTGGATCTTCCCCTAATTTGCTGTATTTTTCTTCGACAGCTTTGATTATCTCCTCCATAGTATGCGTTTTTAAGTATGATTTTATTTTAATTAACTATTTGCATTATCGGTGTTTCTCATCAAATCCTAAAAATATTATATTCAAAGGAGTTTTTCGAATAAACCTTTGTTTAAAATGACCATTTCATAATATAATTATATCAAATTAAAAACGGGTGCGAGCAATTTTACTTATCACACCCGTTTAAACCAATTTATTTTTTAATATGTAATCTCTCAGTGTTCATTTAAAAAGGAGATTGATAAGCATCAGGTGTTAAATACATCACCAGATAGAATACTCCAAAAGCGATGAATAATATCACCAACATCCATACCCAAGCGGGAATCGGTTTTGGGTCTTCTGAACCTTTAACTATAAATCTATCTGTTGTTTCACTTCCATAAGCATTAATAATGACAGAGGTTTCCGTGCTAATGGTTTGGTTAGGTTTGAGTCCTATTACGGAAATCTCCGGTCCATTTTTAACAGTAAAGGGAATAATTCTAACCCCTTCAACCATACCTGAACTTTTAGCAACCACTTTTAATTCATGTTCGCCGTCCGGAATTTTAGTCGTATCGAGTAATATTTCTACCGGTGGACGGAATTCTCCAAATGGTTGCTTCTCATCATCGAGATAAACCTTCACTATCCGACTATCCTCGATATCTTTTATCTTTTTAGAATCCTTCATCCTTAATAATATTTTTTATGTGATTAGGGTCGTTCTCTTTAGGCATAAACAAATACTTCAGCGTAAGCACCAAGGTTACAACAACCACTGCAACAGAAACCCAGACAATGATATCTGCTATAACCTCATCGGGTTTTTGGAAAGGCACATCGCCGTGTCCTCCCTGATCAAATTTTCCATTTTGGGCAAAAACAGC
Source organism: Flavobacteriaceae bacterium (assembly GCA_035303085.1). Classification (GTDB taxonomy): domain Bacteria; phylum Bacteroidota; class Bacteroidia; order Flavobacteriales; family Flavobacteriaceae; genus JAJYSO01. Next base: position 4,965 of record DATGSA010000108.1, on the reverse strand, counting down.
ATTAAACCCCAGAAATATATTTAATAATAAAAACACAATTTTTTTCATATCTGATAGTTTTTTATCAATTCTCATTTCGCAATGCTTTATTGCACTTGATCTCTTACCTCTTTCACTTCCTCAGGCGTAACGGTTTCCGCATCATTTCCCCAACTCGTACGTTCGTGATTGATTATGGCAGCAATTTCCTCATCTGTCAACTCATCTCCAAAGGCTTGCATCGGTCCATATTGAGGATTGTCATCTTTTCCGAAAAGAATAGATTTAATATGGGTTATAGCATTGGGATCAAGTACAATTCCGCTTCCTTTTAATGCCGGGAAAGCTCCGGGAACTCCTTGCCCATTAGATTGGTGACAAACCGCGCAGGTGGTTTCATAGAGTTGCTCTCCATTTACCGACCCTTCTTCCGCATCAGAAACACCACCGCTTATGCGTTCTTTATCCTTCTTCCGAAGCGGAATAAATTCCGGCTCCTCCATGTCTTCCGGGAGATCGGTAAACTTCAAGGAAAGCAGATAAGCCACTAAGGCTTTAGCATCATTATTAGCGACTACTTTTTTGCTCTTATCACTAAGATATTCCTCCGGAATTCCATTAACCACTACATCAGAATCTCTGACCATACTACTATCTACTTCTTTAAACATCCAACGATAACTCGGCATTATCGATCCTTCTACTACAGCTCTTGGTTCATATAAATGTAACATATGCCACGCTTCTGAAGATTGACGTGCTCCGACATTGGATAAATCAGGTCCGGTACGCTCACTTCCTAAAAGGGTTGGAGTCTGACGCCAAACATCTTGGCGTTTTTTACTGTAATAATAATCTTGTGGCATAACAGGACGTTTTCCAAACATCTTATCCATTTCTATATTTCTCACTTGTTGTGTATGACATCCCACACATCCTTCTGCAACATATAACTCTAATCCTCTGCGTTCAAGAGGTGTCAAATCCTCTTGATCGGGCAGTGGTCCATATTCATTTTGAATTTGAAAAGCGGGAATAACAGCGATCCCTATTGTAAGCACAAGAAATACAAGGAACAACGTCCACACTAAAGCTTTATGATTCGTATTAAAATCAAACATGGTTTTTTAATTTAAATATTTACAGTTTCTTTGTTTTCAGGAATTTGATTTTCAGCAACATCACTTTCACTCACTTGACTGGGGTCAGTTTTATGACTGAACATATAATACAGGTTATAAGCAAAGATAAAGTGAGACACCAACATCAATGAACCTCCTACGGCTCTCCAAACCCAATAAGGTGTCATTAATTCAACGGATTTCATAAAAGGCTCTCCTTGCAACCAGCTCAGTCCCTTGAGTGTTCCACCCCACATTAAGGGAAAGGAATACAAGAAAAGTCCGAGAAGGGCTAACCAAAAATGTCCTCCAACCAAGTAAGTTTTAGGTTCTTTTCCTGTTAGTTTTGGTACAATTGTATAGGTACAGGCCCATAGAATAAAGGCTATAATTCCATACATGGTTAGGTGTGAGTGCGCCACATTAAAATCGGTAAAATGCCACACATAATTAGTAAATCGCGTGGCCTGTAAACTTCCCTGCATCGATCCGACGAAATAGAATATTACTCCTACTAAAAAGAAGGGCAAGACATAGCTTTTGGAAATATGATCCCAACGCCCTCTCATGGTAAGCAGGAAGTTAGTTGTACCGGCAGCAACGGGAATAACCATCCCCACACTAAACACGATAGCTACGGTTTGTAGCCACCAAGGCAACGGACTAAAAATAAAGTGATGTGTACCGATTAATGTATAAAACAGCATTTGTGTCCAAAGCGCTAAAACTCCCAGGGCATAAGAGTAAATTGGTTTGTTGAGTGTTGCCGGTAAATAGTAGTATATCAAACCAAGCGTGAATGTCATAAACCACATTCCAACACCTTGGTGCATATAATATCCGGCAGTTACGGTTTGTCCCAATCCATCTTGATAAAAAGGCAAGTACCCCACCGTGGCCAGCACCCCTGTCCAAATCATCCCGGCAAAAATATACCAGTTTGAGATATAAATCTCCTTAATATTTCTATTTGCCACTGTCATATAGAAGTTATAAAACAGAATTAGGATACTAATAATAAACAACGCCATAACCGGCCAAATATACTCGCGATACTCGCCACCTCCGTTGTTTACTCCTCCCATCAGAAAGAGATTTCCGAAGATAACGCAGAGGTTTATCAACAGCCAGCCAATCCATGAAAGTCTATAACTATATAATCGCGCGTTGGAAGTTCGCGCAATCACGAAATGGGCTAACCCCAACATCGATAGGGAAGCAAATCCCCAGAATACGGTATTGGTATGCACCGGGCGCAATCTTCCAAATGAAAGCCAGGAAAAATGATCTAAGCTTGGCCAAATAAACTTCAATCCCAGAAACTCGCCGACCAAGGTTCCAAAAAGCAGCCAAAAAGCGGAGGCTCCCAAATAAAACATGGTTAATTTTTTCAGCTCGGGAGCTGTTTCCAGTAGAATATTAGATTTTTGTTTTTTATCAAAGAATCGCGGTTTAGGGTCGTGAGATACTTCTGAAATAATTCCTTTTTTATCCCAAGCCTTTTCAGAACCGGCTAATTCGTCTCCTTTCAATTTATATTTTCCAGCTTTCTTGCGCTGTTCGAGAATTTGATCAACCTCTTTATCCTCCAATCCGGTAATTTCATCTTTTAAATCCAAATGATCTTCTATTTTGCGTTTCTTTTTCAATTTTGCAAAAAAATCATTGAATTTTATCAGGCCGATGATAAGGGTCACAGCAAGAACAACTACCACCAATAGTACAGTACCAATTACACCGGTACTTCTCAGCCAAGCGGCAGAATCAGAACCCGCTGCAAAAGCGGGAAAGTTCCCCAAGGCCAAAAGTAAAAACACGCACAAACTTTCTTTTGTTTTTAAATACTTCATAGTTTGAAAAATATCAAGTCTTTATTTAATTGTTTCAATTATTAATATTTCAAAAAGGCAATTTCTTTATCAACATTTGTTGCCATTTCTCCCACATCCATTGTGCTGAGCATTTCCGTTAAAGAATCTCGAATCTCCTTGAAATTATCGTGAACAGGGCAAGGGTGATTTTCATCACATTTGGGCAGACCCAAAGCGCAACCGACAAAGATCTTATCTCCGTCAATAGCCCGTACGATCTGAATTAGTTTTGTGGATTTAATTTTTTCAGGCTCAATATAAAACCCGCCTTTAGGGCCGGTACTTGAAAGCAAAATATTGTGTTTGACCAATTTTTGCAACACCTTGGCCATAAAAGCCTCAGGGGCTTCAATTTCTTTCGCTATTTCTTTTAATCTGGTGCGCTTATTTTGCAAAGAATGAACCGTGATAAATAACACAGCCCTAATTCCATACTCACATGCTTTTGAAAACATCTCTTCCCTTTTTATTTAGATTGGACAAATATAAGCCTAAAACAAATTAAGGACAAATTTATCGGAATCAAAACGCCCACCTCTAAAACCCCACAAACAACTGCTTCACAGCCCATTACAGCTAAAAGGCGCCACTTTGGTCAAATAAAACCGGAACAAACAATGATAAATATCATTTTATAGGTCAAATTTTCACCAGTTCCAGTTATTTTCTTTCAACACTGACATTCTAAAAATCACAGAAACAAACAAAGAATCGAGAACTTCTTAAAAATTAGTGTTGAAGTCTAAATTACAAGATGATCATGTATAAGGTACCAGATAAATAAATAGGAGATTTGAGTTTTCCACAAACATTTATCCTTCAATAAACATTTCAAAGATAAACCCTGCTTGACGAGGATGACAGGATGGCAAAATTAGCCTTTATTACCTGCAATTACAAAACATAGATATCGGTTTATTTCATTTAAATACAACCTCTTTTTTCTTTTATAGATAATTATTATAAATTATATGGGGGTCTCAAAAGAACGCGAGTACCCCCAAGCTTTCTTTCGAACCAAATCTAATTTATTACTAAATTTATATTTCTAACCCAGCATTTCGAAGTTTTTCAATGCTGATTAATTTCAAGATTGTTTTTCTCGAGGTCTATGGTGAAACATCGCTAAAAACAAATTGGTAGACATTTTACGGGCTTTGAATTTGGCCATATCAGCCGCTTGCCCTTCGAACAGGTCATCTATGGTTTGATACCACAGATTCAGCCATATTCCAAAATGTTTTGAGTCGATGGTATGATTGTTTTTCTTATCGACAGAAACATGTGCTAACATCGGGTTTCCGTAATATTTTCTAACTCTAAAAAGATTGCTTTCCCAAAAGTCTATCAGTGTTTCAAAATGTTCCTCCCAATCATCAATAATCCGATTAAATATAGGGCCAAGCGTTTCATCTTTTCTTACTCGTCCATAAAAGGTTCTCACAAGAAGAGATACTTCTTCTCTACCTTTAATTTCCTTTCTTTCTGAAATACCACTCATAATATTTGATTTAACAGCACCACCAGACTAATAACAATACTGATGAGAAGCCAATTGAAAACAGTTTTCGGCTTTCTACCTCCTAACAGTACCGCAGTAAATCCGCAGGCTCCTATAACCAAAACACCTATTTGAAAGATTTCAGCGAAACCTTCAGAACTATAAAAAGTCATCATAGCTCCGGCTGCACCAAGACTGCTGGCAACCAAAACGCCAAACATGGCGTACATTATAAAATTCTTTTCAAATACCTGGTAAACTTTATTGTATAGCTTCTTCACTACTTAGGAGTTTTCTAAATTAGTTCCAAAGATAAACAAATTATCAGTGTTTGCGAAAACGAACAAATTAATTTTTCAGAACTACTTATATTTTGGTTTCTCTACCCAGTAAGCCGGACTGTTATATTTCTTATATCCATCAGTTATATTCAAATTTTCTTTAATTGTATTCAGCTACATTATTAGCAAACCCTATTTTTTGTTGTATTTTT
>DATGSA010000107.1:0-3221 GCA_035303085.1 Flavobacteriaceae bacterium | reverse complement strand
GGTTTGCAGTAGCGAATTTGCCCCAAGTCTATTGGCACCGTGATCGGAATAATTACATTCGCCGATGGCATATAACCCGGGAATAGTAGTCATCAGCTCATAATCTACCCATAAGCCGCCCATTGAGAAGTGTGCTGCAGGCGAAATTTTCATCGGCTCTTCATAAGCATTTATTCCTGTGATTTTTTCATACATGGTGAACAGATTGCTATACCTGTCTTTTATGGTTTCTTTTCCTAAATTATTTATCGCGTGTTTAAAATCGAGATACACCGCATTTTTTAAGTTACCCACTCCGTGACCGGCATCGATGCGTTCTTTTGCTGCACGAGAGGAAATATCTCTGGGAGCTAAATTTCCAAAACTGGGATAACGTCTTTCCAAATAATAATCTCTTTCTTCTTCCGGAATGTCATTGGGTTTCCGCTTTTCTGTCTTTTTTTTAGGCACCCAAATCCGACCGTCATTTCGCAAAGATTCAGACATTAAAGTCAGTTTTGATTGTGCTTTACTGGTCTGTGGTAAAGCTGTGGGGTGAATTTGAGTGAAGCTAGGGGCGGCAAAATAAGCACCTCTTTTATGTGCTTTCCAGATAGCACTTCCATTACAGCCAATCGCTAAAGTTGATAATCTAAATACACGGGAATATCCGCCTGTAGCGAGCACAACAGCATCAGCAGCAAAGCGTTTAATTTTGCCGGTTGTCAACTCCCGTACAATCACGCCTTTTGCTTTACCTTTGATCACCACCACATCTAAAACTTCGTGTCGGGGAAACATTTTTACTTTTTTGGCGCTAACCATTTTTGCCAATTGTGAATTGGCGGCTAAAACCAGCTGTTGACCGGTTTGTCCTCTGGCATAAAAAGTGCGTTGTACCTGCACACCACCAAAGCTTCGATTTTCTAATACACCGCCGTATTCCCGCGCAAAAGGAACACCTTGTTGAACGAAATGATCTATTAATGGTGCCGATAATTCAGCAAGTCGATAGGTATTTGCTTCCCGCGATCTGAAATCACCGCCTTTCAGGGTATCGTAAAACATTCGCCACACACTATCGCCGTCGTGTTGATAATTTTTTGCCGCATTAATTCCGCCTTGAGCGGACACAGAATGTGCTCTTCTCGCTGAGTCTTGATAACAAAAGCATTGCACATTATATCCGTGTTCTGCCAAAGTTGCGGCAGCTCCGGCACCGGATAACCCCGATCCTACGACAATCACATTTAATTTCTTTCTGTTAGCGGGGTTTATCAAACGTGTATTGGCCTGATAATTTCTCCATTTATCTTCTAATTTACCTTCAGGGATTTTTGCATTTAATTTCATGATAAAGTTATTTGAAGTAAAGAATTAAGGGAATTATTCCAAAATCAGCACTTATGATTATAGCATAAAATGATGATATTTTCGCCAAAACGCTCAATTCTTTTTTTTGATAATAGCTCAATGTTTTAAAAGCGCTTTTAAGTCCGTGGTGAAGATGAAATCCCAAGGGAATCATCAATAGAGCATAAAAAATAACAAAATAGACATTTTGAAAAAGTGTAATGGCAATTTCATATACATCTTCATTCCCGGCATTGTCTAAACCAACATTTTCACCAATTCCCAATTTCACTTTAGCCCAAAAATTGACTAAATGCACAACGATAAAAATTAAAATCAGTTTCCCAAGATTTTTTATGTTTTGGGAACTCCAAGTGCTGTTTTCGTTTTTACGATTAATTACATACCGATCTTCCTTAGATCTGTGATTTTTAAAAGTTATAATAGCTGCATAAATCGCATGAGAAATAATTGATAAGTAGAGCAGATAAGCTACAATTGTTTTCAAAGGGTTTCCTCTGAGCGTTGCCGAATAGGAATTGTACAATCCTCTTGCAGTAGCTTCGGGAAGCAGCAATAAAAGGTTTGCCGATAAATGAATAAAAACACACAGAAAAAGGCCTGTGACAGCAATAACACTTTTTCTAAAAAACATATTCATACTTGTTCGTTTGTAGTTTTAATAAAACTCAGTTGAGTTTTATTTCAAGAACAATCTTTTTTTGGCAGTGCCGCTGTTTCCTCCACTCCCTTATGAAATGACTAATATAGGAATTAAATGAATTTTCAGCTCTTTAATATTACACAGAAATTATTTCTTGTGATTTTATCAGTTAGAATAATTGTTGTCCTTATTATGATTTATATCTAATCGGAGCTTTACATAAGATTAAATTAATAAAAACAGGTGAATTTAGGTTGTTCGTTGAGATATCTATTTTGTGTGTAAGGATAAACTAAAACCAGTTCAAAATTATCTGTCAAAATCAATCGTAGTGTTTTATTAATTTCTTAATTTAATTTTCTTTAAATTTACGAACTTATTCAAGTTTTGAATTTATGAAGGTTTTACGCGTTATTCTTGGTATTTTACTGATCAGTCTTATTATCATTCAGTTTTTCCCTACTACGGATAACATCAGCAACGAAGTGCCTACAACAGATGTTATACAGCATCGACAGGCTCCATCACATGTAACCACTTTAATTCAAAACGCCTGTTATGATTGTCATAGTAACAACACACAATATCCTTGGTATGACAGGATTCAACCATTTTCGTGGATTTTCGAAAAAAATATTAAAGACGCTAAAAGAGCATTGAACTTCAATGAATTTGAAACCTATTCGCGTAAAAAACAAAAAGAAAAATTTCAAAAAATCATTGAAATGATCGAGGAAAATGAAATGCCGTTAACTTCTTATAAAATCCTTCATTCAGAAGGCAGACTAACCAAAGCCGAAAAAAAACAAATAACCGATTGGGTGGAAGAAGAGCTTAAAGGGTATTGAGTGGTGAGTTGTGAGGTTCGGGTTACGGATTCTATTAGTAATTAGTGAGTTAACAAAAAATAATCTTATCAATTTTTGAAATTACATTCAAGTTCGGCTTGGGAGAAATTATCTCTTCAAAGGTTTTTGTTCACTTATTAACAATCATTTTGCGTGAGGGATGAAACGGCATCCTTTTTTCTTTTAAAAATATTTTTCAAAGTTGGAGATTTAGTTTTATTGAGGAGTTGTTTAAAGGTATCCATCCGTGCAACTACAGGTCTGATTTTTCTTTAAAGTTTTGTGGGTAGAACTTGTCAAGTTCCGAAGCCTTTGTGTCGAGAATGTTTTCCAGAACATATTTGAGCCACTGATAAGGATTTACTTCTTGTTTTTTG
>DATGSA010000106.1:0-21722 GCA_035303085.1 Flavobacteriaceae bacterium | reverse complement strand
TACTCAACGGATCGTTTGGATCAGGATTATCCCGATAGGTATCCGCAATATAATACCGGTCTAAGTCAGGGTCGTAAATCATTTGGTATTTGTAATAATCATTTAAAGGTTTCATATCCAATAAAATAAAATCTTCAAAATCACCTTGACTATTATATTTTACAATTACACTTTGAAGATTATCTTCCTCTACCTCTAATTGCCCATTAAAATAACTCCCTTGTATTAGCCATATTAGACTATGGGTTCTTCCATCGGGATTTACCACCATTTTCACCATACCACCACCACCACCTAAAGGAGTTTCATTTCCTTCCGGTTGCTGAAGCCATTGAAAGTTACCTTCTTTATCATATTTAATGATAAAAATTCTTTTGTTTGCCTCACTTGGTGAAAGAGTCGCTTCGGGCATTATACTATCTGTGTCAAAATGAACGGGAGTCGGAACTCCTGTAGTACTGGGCCAATTAAAAGTATTTCCGCTTACGTAAACATTATCTTGATTATCTACTCCGAGTGAAGTAGCCCTATCTCGATCTCCTCCTCCTATGATTTTATTCCAACGAAAATCCCCTTCATCATCTGTGGAAAAAATAAATAAATCACTATAATTGGCCTGATCATTATAGGTTTCAAATTCTATATTGCCCAAGGTAAAAGTATAACCTCCCACTTCAGCCAAATAATAAAAATTATTTTCGCTATCTACGGCTACATCTACAATACGCTCCATACCATAATCTCTAAATTGGCTTCCCGTTATTTCTGCAGAACTTCCTCCACGTTTTGCCCAGAGCCAGCCGGGATCATTTTGAGCATAAAATATTAAACTAAATAAAATTAAAATTAAACTTGAGATTGCATTTTTGAATTTCATAATATGGTATGTTTAGAAGTGAAAACATTCCTTAAATCCCCATTTCGATACTGCTCAATGCGTTGTCTAAAAAAGGGGCTTTGAGAAATGAATTATTATTGTTTTACGATAATTTGTTGGCCTATACGGGTATGTTGATGATAGAAAACCAATACATAATTTCCGGAAGCCAAACCACTAAGGTCAAAGTTCATTTTAAAATGGTTTTATGTCAATTCTTAACTTTATTTAGCTCACCGGATATACTGTCTAACCAGTTCTGACAGGTTTTCAAACCTGTCAGAACTTCTTGCGTAATGTTTTATGTTGCCAAAAATCCACCGAGCTAAATTTTGTATGAAACTAATAAAACATTTCAATTAACCAAAATTTAACTCGTTAAGTTTTTGGTTTTATTTATGATTTTGGGGGTAATAAAGGATGATTTTAGACATTAAGTTAAGAAATATACGCAGGTTATTCAGATATTTAGGATCGTAAAGATTTTTCAAATCCGGAATAAACTAATCATCAAATACAATCGGTAAGCAACTCCCCTCTTAACTTCTTATAATTTTTCTCAGCTCCTCTTTTTCGCCAAAATAAATAATTCCCATAAAAATCAGGAGTAAGCTTATTCCGACGACATAATTCTCTCTAAATCCATAAAAGGAAATCATCGAAAAGACGACAGCCAGGGCGACATAACCCACCATTTTTTTCAGGTTATAAGGAATCGGATAATATTTTTGTCCCCAATAAAAAGACAACAGCATCATGGTACTATAAGCTGCCAAGGTAGAAATCGCAGCCCCTATGTAACCGATAGAAGGAATCAACAATAAATTGGCAACAATGGTGATTACTGCGGCAATTATCGAAACCACCCCTCCAAAACGGGTTCGATCGGTGACTTTATACCAAACCGACAAGTTGTAATAAATCCCCAGAAAAAGATTGGCCAACAAGATAATCGGCACGATATCCATCGCTTCCCAATACGCTTCGTTACTGATTAAAAGCTCTTTCAATAAATCGGCAAAAACCATCACTCCGACCAAAATCAGGGCGCCAAAAATGCTAAAATACTTCGTGATTTCCGCGTAGGTTTCTCGCGCATTTTTACTGCTCGAGTGGCTAAAGAAAAACGGTTCAATCCCCAATCGGAAAGCGGTAGAAAACAAGGTCATAAAAATGGTGAGTTTATAACACGCGGCATAAATCCCCAATTCACTATTGGCAATATCATCGGGCAACAGATATTTCATCATAATCCGATCGGAAGCTTCATTGATTGCATACGCCAAACCGGCTACTAAAACCGGTAATGCATAGCGCATGATGCGTTTCCAAAGCGCTGTATCAAAACTGAATCGCAGTTTTGAATAAAATTTAAACAGTAAAAACAAGGTCACCAAACTCGCCACGAAATTGGCAATGAAAATATATTCAATCTGAAAATCAGGAATATATATCTTTTCTAAAATTGGCATTTTGACCGACCACCTCTTCAAATACGCCAAGAAGAAAATATTTAAACCGACATTAACCGCTACATTGATAATTTTCAAAAAAGCATAACGAATTGGTCGTTCTTTGGCTCTCAACCAAGCAAACGGAATCACCACCAATGCATCCAACACCAAAATACCTATCCCGAGTCGGACCACATCCACGGGAATTTCTGCAATTGAAGCTAATTGGTGTTGAAATAACAATCCCAGTCCCAAAAACAAAAGCGAGCTCCCCACCAAAGACCAAGCAGAAGTACTGATGACTTGTCCCTTATCTTCTTCCTTATGAAAAAACCGGAAAAAAGCAGTCTCCATTCCATAAGACAAAATCACATTAAACACCACAAAATAAGCAAACACATTCGATACCTCTCCATAACTTTCGGTCGGCAGATAGCGCGTGTGCAGTCTGACCAAAAGATAATTTAACAGTCGTGGCAAAACCGTGGCCAAGCCATAAATAAAAGTTTGTTTGAATAATTTTTTGAACACGCCGAATTATCTTAGTATCAGAAGGGCTAAAAGTAGTATTTTTAAACTGCTTTCCGATTTATAATCAGAAAATTATTACCGCTCGATTTTTTTAAAAGCTATCATAAATTCATTTACTTTAGCAATTAGAATCTGAAGTTTCATAAAAACAAAGTAACTCAAATAAATCATAAATGTCTAAAATCCGCCAGACCACGCTCGAAATAAACCTCCAAAGCCTGAGTCATAATTTTCAATATTTATCTTCTCACCTTTCGAAGAACACCAAGTTGATGGCGGTGGTCAAAGCTTTTTCTTATGGCAACAATCCGGTGGTCATCGGCAAAAAACTGATTGAGTTAGGCGCGGATTACTTGGCTGTTGCCTACGACACAGAGGCCATCGATTTGAGATTGGCCGGAATCAAAAAACCGATTTTAATTTTTCATCCTTATGCTGTAAACTTCGAAAAGATTATTGAACACCAACTGACTCCTTCAATTTTCAGCAAAAAAAAGTTGGAGCGATTTATTGACGTGGCAGAAAAACAGCAGCAAAAAGCCTATCCCATTCACTTAAAGCTCAACACGGGTTTTAACAGGTTGGGGTTTGAACCGGAAAATCTCGATTTTATCTCGGAAAAATTAGCACAAACCGAAGCTGTAAAAGTGGAGGGCATATTTTCTCATTTGGCAGCAAGCCAAGATCCACAAGAACGAGACTTCACTTTGCTGCAGTTGAAAAATTTCAAAGTTCTCAGCGAAAATATAATTAACAAACTAAATCACAACCCTTTACGCCATCTCTGCAACACTTCCGGAATCCTCAACTACCCCGAAGCCCATTTTGACATGGTGCGCACCGGGATTGGATTATATGGTTATGGAAACGCTGCGGAAATCGATGCACAACTCAAACCTGTGGGGAGTTTAAAAACGGTTATCTCACAAATTCATCACTTAGAGGAAGGAGATTCCGTCGGATATAATCGACGTTTTATCGCTTCTAAGAAAATGCAGACCGCAACCTTGTCGTTGGGCTATGCCGATGGGATTCACCGTCATTACAGCAACGGCAAAACCGCAGTGTTTGTCAATGGAAAACCCGCTCCGATTATTGGCGATATCTGTATGGACATGTTCATGATTGACGTGACCAACATCAATTGCGAAGAAGGAACTGAAGTCACCATTTTCGGTGCCGAACAAAGTGCTGAAGATTTTGCCAAAGCTGCGGGAACGATTTCTTATGAAGTTATCACCACGATAGCTCATCGCGTCAAACGCGTGATAATCGAATAATATATTTTTAATTTTTTGGGCGTGCCCCCGGTTTTGTTATAGAAAAACACCCTACTTCACCATAAAACTTTTAAGCCAACCGAAGCTTTTTTAATTCCAAAATCCGGGGTCGGGCTCTCAGCTATATCTTTTTTTCAAGAACCGTTTCCTTTCAAAGTAATTTAATTTTTCAAACAAAGTCACCTTTTCAAGACACGACTTTGGAAGAAAAAAAGGATACCGCTTCCATCCTTCACGCGGTGGAAACAGGCCCCTTGTTCTTTTAGAAATTACAATTCAGTTAAAACCTCTGTTTTTATTGGTTCTACCCTGAAATTAAAGGGTTTTTTATTGTTTAAAGAAAACATCAATGATGTAATTAGCTGTCAATCCAAGAACGATTAAAGAAATTTCCGCGGGTCTCGAACTGACTTTTTACAAATTGAGAAAATCATTATATATATATTCAACCCCGAATGGGGTTGAACAATAATAACCCCGGATAAAATCCGGGGTGGAATCCGACCTCACTAAGAACCCCGAAGTGGGTTCAATTATCTTTCCAAAACCAATTTCCTTTATCACTAATATTATGGGCTAAAAATATCCGATTCAGTATACAAACAGTTTTGTTCATATAAAATTACATCATTTATTTTAAAATAGACCTTTCTATATAGGAAAGCTCTAGTTGAACTCCGCTGGAGTTCTGGACTCAGGGGTCATTCTACCCCAAGCTGCACTGCGTTTGCTTGAGGTTATTATTGTTGAACCCCTGACGGAGTTCTATGCCATCTCTCTACTATAGATTTTTTTGTAATCAATTGTAATATAGATCTTAACAAGTGTCTGTCATCCACCCAAGGATTTAAAAATTTTTTAGCGGGTCTCGAAGTGACAGTAATAATGGACAAAAACATTAGATCAAGATGCACTAAAAGGTTTTAAATCTAAAAGATAGATACTCATTAAAATAACAGAAGATCCTTTTTCTCTTACGCAAGAATTGCCATAACCCTTAAAAATCGACTTTTAAGAACCAGGATTAATCTTCAAAAAGTCACTTAGCAAACAAGAAAAAAGTTTAAATACAAGCTTTTATCGTCGAAAATCTTACCAGTTATACACTCAAATCGACCAGTTATACACTTCTTATGTTTTTTTCATGAGATTAATAGTGTTTCCTTTAAATTTGTACTCAACCAAATCAAATATTATGAAATCAAGAAACATCAATCTTACGAAATTATTAATTTTAATGATGGCTCTCTTCGCAGCGCTTATGTTATTTTCATGTAGCTCTGATGATAACAAAAGTGGTGAAGATGCAGCCTTAGAAGAATTTACAGAAGATTACTTTACTATTTTGGGAAGTGACTTTGTCAATGAAGATTTACCTTCCCCTAATTCAGAAAATCTAGAAATCACGGGAATTACCGGAAATTCAACCGTATTGGCAGGAGGGAGCAATTATGTTACTGTTGAAAGTTCTCCGGCCACCCAACAAATTGTTATAGGTATCGAAGGGAAAAAAGGATACTATACTATTCCGGTCGAATCCACGACGCCCACTGGAAGAAATTTAATTTCCCTGGATAATAATAGCAATGTAACCAGCATCCAACTTTTACTCGGTCAACAACTTGAACAAGATTTAGCTATATCTTTTATAGCTGCTGATGGCGACCGCTATGGAAGTCCTGAAGTTTTGGAAATCACTTACCTGTCGGCTGGTAGCGGAGTGCTTCAAGTCAGCCTTTCTTGGAATCAAGAAAACGATGTTGATCTTCATCTGATAGAGCCCAACGGAGAGGAAATTTATTATGGGAATAAATACTCCGACAATGGCGGAGAATTAGATGTGGATAGTAATCCGGCATGTACTATTGATAATATTAACAATGAAAATATTTTCTATGAAGATGAAGAAGGAGTAATTGTAGAAGCAGGAGAGTATGAGGTTTTAGTTGATCTTTATGCTAATTGCAGTATCCAAGATGAAACCAACTATACCATAACTGCTTATTACAACGGCGCTTTGATTGCTCCAAGTGAAGGTCAGAATCCTCATTCAAGCCAATTAACAGAAGAAGACGAAAGTTTCAACGGAAGTCCGATTTCCGTGATGAAGTTTGATATTCCCGAAGGGAATACTGGTCGTGGAACCGGAGTTTATACTGGAACCGATGCACCAAGTGCTTTTAAATTCAATTTTAAAAACACCAATAATCAGGGACGCTCGCGTGTATTGAGTCCTGAAAAAATGTAAGTTATTTCATTTACCAAAAACCTCATCCCTCAGGGCTAAATTAGCTTTGGGGGTTGTTTTTTGAAGTTGAATTTCACACCATGATTTCTCTTTTGATATTTAGTCTATTAAATCCTTCTTGATGATCAGCAATTTCAGTTTAAGTTTGTCACAAAACCATGGGATTTCCGAGAAGTTTTATTACTTTCGTCACCCTTAAAATAAATAAAGCAATTTCAAGAGCAAAAAAATTCTAAAATATCAATATAATGAGTGAGACAAAACAAATGGATATCGCAAAAGAGTTTGGTTTAGATCAAGCTTTTAAGGATTTAGGCATAGAAGCTGAAAATAACGGAACCGCTATTGGCAACAATTTTTTCGGCAGTGGAGAATTGATAGAATCGTACTCTCCCGTGGATGGTGCCTTGATTGGAAAAGTAAGGTCTTCCACCAAAGAAGATTACGAAAAAGTAGTAAAAGCTGCAGAAGAAGCCTTTAAGGTTTGGCGCATGGTAACCGCTCCTAAAAGAGGAGAAATCGTTCGTCAATTTAATGAAGAATTACGCCGGTTAAAAGAACCTTTAGGGAAATTGGTTTCCTATGAAATGGGAAAATCATATCAAGAAGGTTTAGGAGAAGTTCAAGAAATGATTGACATCAATGATTTCGCGGTTGGACTTTCCCGTCAACTTTATGGTTATACGATGAAAAGTGAACGTCCGGGACACAGAATGTACGACCAGTACCACCCATTAGGCGTAGTTGGAATGATTACTTCGTTTAACTTCCCCGTAGCACCTTGGAGCTGGAATACTGCTTTGGCTTGGGTTTGCGGTAACGCTACCATCTGGAAAGGTTCAGAAAAAACACCACTTTGTGCAGTCGCTTGTCAAAACATATTCAGTAAAGTACTTGCTGACAATGATATGCCACAAGGAGTTTCTTGTTTAATTACCGGAGATGCAGAAGTAGCCAAATTTATGACCAAGGACGAACGTGTTCCTATGATAGCTGCAACCGGATCTACGCGAATGGGAAAATCTGTTGCAACAGATGTAGCCGGAAGATTAGGGAAGTCTTTATTAGAGCTTGGTGGAAATAACGCTATCATCGTAACTCCCGAAGCAGATATCAAACACACCGTGATTGGTGCTGTATTTGGTGCTGTGGGAACCGCCGGACAGCGTTGTACTTCTACAAGAAGATTGATCATCCACGAAGATGTTTATGATGAAGTGAAAAACTCCATCGTTGATGCGTATAAACAAATCACTATTGGAAATCCTTTAGATGAGAACAATCACGTTGGACCGCTTATCGATAAAGATGCAGTTGAAATGTATCAAAATGCCCTTGGTGAAATTGAAAAACAAGGTGGGAAAATCATTGTTGAAGGAGAAGTGCTTGAAGGAGAAGGATATGAATCCGGATGCTATGTAAAACCTGCTATTGCAGAGGTTGAAAATCACTTTGACATCGTGCAAACAGAAACCTTTGCGCCAATTTTATATTTAATAAAGTATAAAGGAGAAGTAGAAAATGCAATCGAACTTCAGAATGGTGTACGACAAGGTTTATCTTCAGCTATTATGACCAAGAACTTACGCGAAGCTGAGCGTTTCTTGTCGGCTGAAGGTTCTGATTGTGGTATTGCCAATGTGAATATCGGAACTTCAGGAGCCGAAATTGGCGGTGCTTTCGGTGGAGAAAAAGATACCGGAGGAGGTCGTCAATCGGGATCTGATGCTTGGAAATTCTATATGCGTCGTCAGACCAACACGATTAACTATTCCACTGAATTGCCATTAGCGCAAGGAATTAAGTTTGATCTGTAAAAATCAATCTCTTTTCGAGGTTTTATTTATCAACCGTCTCATCATGTTGTTTTATGAGACGGTTTTTTTTGTTGAAAGAGTGGATTATGTATTGCTGTGGAGCACGAGCGGGACGCTCGCGCCAGCGGAAAATGCCAAATCAAATTAAGTGTATTTTCAAGGTTAGGTAGGTCTTGACCAGTAGCTCATGCACAAATTCAGTAGGTAAACAGGGAAACTCATCAAGGGCTTGAAGCCCCTTGAAGAGTTAGTTGGTCTAATTTGCAGGAAACATTTCTTTTGCGTGAAGGATTGAAGCGACATCCTTTTTTTGAACAGTTTGCTGATTTTGAAATGAGAAATTTGTTTTAAAGGTTCACTTTTTCTGAAGCGAATGCCTTCTCAAAAAAAGATATAGCGGAAAGCCTGACCCCGGATTTTGGAAAGTTAAACTTGTCTTAATTAGCAAGACTTCATCTTGCAAAAAAGTGTAATATTCTAAAAAATACCGGGGGCACGCCCAAATCATCATAAACTTTAGGCTTTAAGAGAACTGTTTTTAATACTCCTAAAATCAACAGGCAAAACCACCTTATATATTTATTAACATTCAAAAAAAACATGATTGTATATCTTTGCGATTATGTTTTCAGAAAAGGTAAAACATATCGGGCTTCATGTATTTCTGATTGCTTTTCTACTTTTAAAAGCTTCCGGACTACACGCACTCACACACGCTCATAGCCATGATGCGCATGACGATTTACAGTCGTGTTTTATTTGTCACGTATCGAGTCGTGATGATACCGCACCGATGATTTCTGCAGACAATGACATTGATTTTGTCATTTTCAATGTTCATCACTTCATAGAAAACACCGATTCTTATGAAAATTTTATTTCCGGAAAATTGTGTGTTTCGGAACTCTTCAACAAACCTCCTCCTTTTTATACTGTTTCCTAAGCGCTTACGCTACCAATAATTTGATTTCTAAGGTAAAAGCTTTCTTTAAAAACTGCCTTTGAACCCCAGGGGGTTTTTAGAAGTCAACTATTCCAAACTCAGTATAAAAAGTATTTTATGAAATCAATCTTCACTCCTATCTTCCTTGTTTTAGGAATAGGATTTTTACAAGCACAAGAATGTCAAGCTGTTTTAAGCGGAAAGATTATCAGTCAAGATAATCAAGAACCGATTATGTCCGCCAAAGTGAAAGTCACAGGTTCCGATCTAGTTACTTACACCGATATCGATGGGAATTATAAAATTGAAGGACTTTGCAATGGCGAAATTGAACTTGAAATATCCGAACAAACCCACCAAGAGTTATTTGTTACGATAGCGATTAAAGGAGATACAAAAAAAGACATCTTCCTCAATGAACACGAGCAATTGCAAGAGGTAGTAATCATTGGAAGATCGACTATCCGACGATCCCCTACCGCCCAAGAACAATCTATTTCTGAAGAAGACATTGAAAATTTTAGCTCGAGTACAATTGGAGATGCACTCAAACAAATGAGTGGTGTTTCTACTTTAAATACTGGGAAAAACATTGTCAAGCCGGTAATTCAAGGACTGAGCAGTAGTCGTGAGCCGCTGTTTAACAACGGCGTCCGCATGGAAGATCAGGAATGGGGAGTTGAACATGCGCCAAATATCGATTTAAACACCGCCGGAAAACTGACCGTCGTCAAAGGCGCAGCAGCTTTGCAATACGGTGGGGACGCGATTGGTGGCGTGGTGATTTCGGACAAAGCAAAAATCCCTCGAAAAGATACGATTTATGGAAAAACAATTTTATCAGGAGAGACCAATGGTCGCGGGGGCTCCGTATCTTCTTCACTGAGCAAAGGCTTTGAATCGGGGTTTTACCTCACCCTGCAAGGAACTTATAAAAAGTTTGGCGACAATGAAGCTCCTAATTACATGCTGTCGAATACCGGAACCAGCGAAAGAAATTTTTCGGTGAATTTAGGGTTGAACAAAAGTGATTACGGTCTTGACTTATATTATAGTTCTTATAACAATCATCTTGGGATTTTGCGCGCTTCGAGCACCGGAAGTGTGGCAGATTTAGTCAATGCTATAAATAGTAAAGAACCGATTTACATCAGAGATTTTACCTATGATTTAGCTGCACCTCGACAAAAAGTACATCACCAATTGATGCGCATAGAAGCTTACAAAAATTTCGAAAACCTCGGAAAATTATCTATTAATTATAGCTTTCAAGAAAATGATCGTTTGGAATATGATATTCGTAGAGGCGCCAATAAATATAAACCTTCAGTGGATTTGAATTTAAAAACCCATTCGGCTTCCGCAGTTTTTGACTTTAACGCGAGAAATGATTATGGCGTAAAAGTCGGAATGGACTGGAACTTTAAAGATAATTTTGCCAATCCCGATACCGGGGTTCAGCGTATAATTCCGGATTATATCGGTTATGGTTTTGGCGCTTTTGCTACCGGGTTTTATGAACTCAACTCCAACTGGTTGGTGGAAGCGGGATTGCGGTATGATTACTCGCATATTGATGCGAAGAAATATTACAACAAAACCCGATGGTATAATCAAGGTTATGATCAAGACTTTTCAGATCTCATTATTGGAGATTACGGTTCGCAATATCTGGTCAATCCAAAATTTGACTACAACAATATCTCAGCTACCGCAGGTGTAAAATATGATTTCGATTCGAATTATGAATTGCGATTGAATTATGCAATGAGTAATCGCGCGCCGAATCCATCGGAATTATTTTCTGACGGTCTGCATCACTCGGCAGCAAGTTTAGAAATTGGTCAACTTCGTTTGAAGTCGGAAAACTCTCATAAAATTTCGCTTTCCTTGGATAAAAGTAAAGGCAGATTCAATTTCAGTATTTCGCCTTACCTAAACTATATCAACAAATTCATTAATTCTGAGGTAAATGGATTAGAAGAAACTGTGCGTGGGGTGTTCTTGCGCTATGAATATCAACAGATGGATTCGCGGTTGATCGGGGTGGATGTGGATGCCGATTATACGTTTAATGAAAACTTTAGTTATTTCGGGAAATTTTCTATGGTCGATGGACGGGAAACCAGATCCGGCCGTGCGATAGTCGATATTCCGGCCACCAATATGTCTCATAATTTAACTTATCACAACCATGAATGGCATGATTTACATTTGGGATTACGAGGAGATTTTCATTTTACCAAAAAGAGATATCCCGATGATAATTTCACGATTAAAGTTTTAGAGGACGGGCAATATGAAGATCGGTTAGTCGATATCAGCACACCTCCAAAAGGATATATATTAACCGGTTTTGATGCAAGTGCTGTTTTTCATCCTTTTAAAAAAGGTGCTTTACAAGTGCGTTTTTCGGTGGATAATATTTTCGATGTCGAATATCGAAATTACCTCAACCGATTGAGATATTATGCGGCTAACACCGGAAGAAATTTCACTTTACAGCTGAAAATCAACTATTAACAATAGTTCAACAAATACCACAATCCAAACCCTATAAAACCTCACGATGAGAAATTTAAAACAAATAACCGGACTTATATTGATTACGATAATATTGACTTCCTGCACGAATGACGATATCCCTAAACAAGTGATTGAATCTGAAGTCATCACCGATGTTACGTTAACTTTTATAGGTGAAGCTCAAACGGAATCCAGCTATACCTACACCGACCCAAAATATCGCACAGATACTTATGAAGATCCTGTGATTATCTTGAATAGTGAAGAAACATACAAAGTGATTACTCATTTTTACAACAAGTCAAATCCGGAAGAAGTGGAGGACATTACCGAAGAGGTAATCGAAGATAAAGATGAGCATTTTGTGGAATATCGGTTTTTTAATGTGGATATCAATTTAACCCGAACTGATCAAGAGGAATCGATTGATAGTAACGGGATTCAGATTGGTGTGTTTACGGAATGGGAAGTCGGTGCGCCCGGTCAAGGTTCTGTTCAGCAAACCTTGATCCATGAGCCGGAAACTAAAGACACCACTAATCCGAATGGGGATCATACCGGTGGAGAAACGGATGTGGAGGTTGTTTTTGATTTGATTGTTGAATAGTTGATGGTTTCTGCATTTAAGGAGCGGAACCTTACCTGCTTAGCAATTCAAACAAGTTTGAAATTGCAAGCTGTCCTTCCCTTGCTGGTTTATAACAACTTGGCAGAAAAGAAGAAGATCCACATTCTTAAAAAGGAAAGGAGCTTTTATGGGGTACTAAAAAAAGCTTGAAAAAGAAAACCATAACTATTTCAATAATTCCAACAGTTCTTTAGTTACAGTCTGTCCTTTATCTTTGTTATACCACATCTGTAGATCTCTTTCATAGGTTTCAAAATCTATATTATTTTCCTTCGCGGACAGAAATATATTTTGCGCGGGTTCCGGACGTGGTCCCCAAGTACCTTCAACTGTTTTTTCCTCGGGATTATAAGCAATCAGTTTCGGAATGGATTTCCCGCCATTGGTCAAAAAATCATTCATCAACTCCGGGTTTTCTTCTCTTAAGACAATTCGCAAATCAATTTTGTCATTTGCTTCTGCCACTTTGTTGATGATTGGAATACAGTGCGCCGCATCTCCACACCAACCTTCAGAAAGCACCAACCAAACTACTTCTTTATCATAAGCTTTTATCGCTTTTTCTTGCGCATCAGAAAGTTCAAATCTTTTATTCCAACGAATCATTCGTTGAAGTCCTAACTTTGAATAATAAGTCATTTCTTCTCCTGCCCCTTCTGTTGTGGATTTACCTTCTTGAAGTAGTTTCTCAACTAATTCGACATACGCTTCATAGCTGTAAGCGTTGTCTAATCCGTTTTCAATATGTTGAACTGTTTTATCAGTAGTTATTTTTGCCATAATTTTCAAATAAAATTTTTATGATTTTCTGCTCCTCGAGCATTCGTAAGCCATTCAAAATTCTTCTTATGAAAAGCTATATTTTCTCGGTTTTATAAATAGATAGCTACCGTGAAAATAGCTCGAGATAAATAGTCTTTTCGTGCGTGTAACTTAGTATATTTGAGGGAAAACTCTCTTAAATCTATGTCAAAAGAAAAATGCGGTTGGTGTAAAGGTGATACGTTGTACGAAAAATATCACGATGAAGAATGGGGTGTTCCCGTCTATG
Source organism: Flavobacteriaceae bacterium (assembly GCA_035303085.1). GTDB lineage: Bacteria > Bacteroidota > Bacteroidia > Flavobacteriales > Flavobacteriaceae > JAJYSO01. Next base: position 8,367 of record DATGSA010000106.1, on the reverse strand, counting down.
ATGATGCTATCTTTTTTGAATTTCTGGTGTTAGAAAGCTTTCAAGCCGGATTGAGTTGGATAACCATTCTCAAAAAGCGAGAAAACTTTAGAGTTGCCTTCGATAATTTCGACTATCGAAAAATTGCTGATTATTCCGCAACTAAAAAAGCTGAACTGCGCAACAACAAAGGAATAATTCGCAACAAATTAAAAATTGAAGCCGCGGTCAATAATGCAAATCGGTTTATGGAAATTCAAGAAGAATTTGGAAGTTTCAGTAACTATATCTGGAAGTTTGTCAACGGAAAACCGATTCAAAATAAGGTAATCAATTATAAGAAACGGCCTGCTACTACAGCACTCAGCGATAAACTGAGTAAAGATTTAAAGAGTCGCGGATTTAAGTTTTTAGGATCCACCACGGTTTATGCTTTTATGCAAGCCACCGGTTTAGTCAATGATCACGAAGAGTCTTGTTTTCGAAATGAGGTATTATCGAATTTGGAACAAAGTTGACGTTCAAGCTATCAGATCGAAGCGATGCTTTTCATCAATTACTTTAGATATTTTAAAAACTCCGTTCTCGGAATCTCCTCTGCTCCCAAACTTTCCAAATGCTCGGAATAAATCTGACAATCAATCAACTCGACTCCTTTTGCCTTTAATTTTTTAACCAGACTGATAAACCCATATTTGGAGGCATTGCTTTCTTTGGTAAACATACTTTCGCCACAAAACACCTTTTTATCTTTTAGGAAAATCCCATAAAGTCCACCGACCAATTCTTTTTTCTTCCAAACCTCAACGGAATACGCATATCCCATTTGATGTAGTTTTGTATAAGCTTCAATCATTTCAGGCATAATCCAAGTTCCTTCTTGTCCGGGTCTGTAGATGTCAGCACAATTTTGCATTACCCTTTCAAAATCCTGATTATAAGTTACTTGAAAAGAATTTCTTCGGAAAAGCTTCCGCATACTTTTGGAAACCTTCAAATTTTCGGGAAAAAGCACCATCCGTGGATCGGGGGACCACCATAGCAGCGGTTGATTTTCTCCATACCAAGGAAAAATTCCTGAATAATAGGCCTCGAGCAACCTTTCTGGATGAAGGTCGCCTCCCACTGCCAACAAACCTTCTTCATCAGCAAAGGCGGGATTCGGAAAATTATATTTAGAATTTCTTTGCAAAATAAAAATTTTAGACAGAAAAAAATCCGGATAAGACTACCCGGATTTTTATAATTAACCTGAAAAACTCAGCACATCTTATCTCATTTTATTTTAAAATGGCAGATCATCTTCGTCTTCTCCATCCAAATCCATATCAGAACTTGAAGCTGGTTCAAATTGGTCAGCTGGTGGTGGTGTTTCCCCTCCTGGTTTTGTTGGTTGCAACGCCTCAATTCTCCATCCGTTAAGCGAATTGAAATATACAGATTCGCCTTCCGGATTTATCCATTCTCGACCGCGCAAGTTAATCCCAACTTTCACCATCTGTCCTCTTTCAAAATTATCCAATAACCCTGTTCGATCTTGAACAAATTCGATCAATAAATGCTGGGGATACTGTTCTTGGGTTGTCACAACCATTTCTCTCTTTTGAAATCCATTCGAGCCGTACTCTTTGGTTTCAAAAATCTCTCTAATCTTTCCTTCTACTTCCATACTATATCGTTTTTACTGTTTTTGCTAATAATAAACTCCACGCTTCATAAACTTCACCTTTATTTAAATACTTCTGAGCCTGAAGGTGTATTTCTTCTATTGTACTACTATTTATGAAATCTTCCAAATTATTTTCGCTAATATATTTCTCAGCGGTTTCCAGCTCGGGTGGTTTTTCAATTCCTCCCAATTTAGCTAAGTCGCTTCCGGTTAAAATCTCACTGGTTCTTATGTCTTTAGGAAGTTGATCTACCCCCATTCCCAGAATTCCTATAGGTTTTGGTAATTCGAACATTCCGGGAGCAGCACGGCTGTACCAACTACCGCCCATTCTACCAACTTGATCCAGTTTGTGTTGATCTATCTTATTATCACCATAAAGCACTTCCTCTTTTATGTGAATTTTAATGACTTCACAAATCACTAAATTCGCTGCTCCTCCCTCTTCTCCAACGCTGATAATATCTCTAACCTTACATTCAAATTGGACGGGAGATTCTTCAACTCGTTTGGGTCTCACCAGATCTGAATCCACCATGGTCAATCCCACTTTATCAAATTCATTGATATCTTCCGGATAATCTGTACTTGCCAAAGAGGATTGCTGAACAATATTGTGATTGACCACATTAATCACTACTTCTTTAACCTCTTCAACATTGCGCAAACTATCTTTAGTCGTTCCATCACTGATGCGTCTCATAGGAGAAAACACCAATACCGGCGGATATGCTCCAAAGAAATTAAAACAACTAAAGGGGGTCAAGTTGGGAATACCTTTTTGACTGATCGTACTCGCTAATGCGATAGGTCTGGGGCCGACAGAACTCGCTATCAATCCATAAAATTTCTTGACAGGAAGATCTTGAGGCGTAACTGAAAACATTTAAAAATAATTTGATTTCTACAAAGATAAAAATTTCAAATGGAATGAAAGTGTATAATTGTAAACTTAGGATTTTAAAAAATCTTATCTTTCTCCTTTCAATTGAAATTCTATGACATTTTCAGATAAAAAGAATTTGATTCGGTGGACGATTATTCTGTCTTCCCTAATAGTTCTGGGGTTGTTTTTATGGAGCATTACTCAGTTTTTTGACGAACTAAAAAAAGAAGAACGCAAAAAAATGGAAATTTACGTGGAAGCGCTCACCGAATTGATTAAAGAAGATAATACGGAAAACTTCAACACCTTTTCTTTATCTATTATTGAAAAAAACACGACTACCCCGATGATTATGTATTCGGTTAAGGCAGACATTTATCAGGGGAAAAATATTTCTGAAAAATCAGATCTAACTCAGCCGGAATTAGAATCTCTTGCCGAAGTTTTCAGCAATCAATACGAACCGATTAAAATTGAAAGCGAGGGAGAGCTTTTTCAAATTGTTTATTATGGAAATTCAAGTTTTATCAATAAAGCCAAGTATTTTCCTTTGGTGATTATCATCGTAGTTTTGATATTTTTAGGAGTGCTTTATTATTTTTATACCATCTCAAAATCCAATGAACAAAATAAATTATGGGCAGGAATGGCTAAAGAAACAGCTCATCAAATTGGAACTCCACTCTCTTCTTTAGTAGGTTGGATGGAAATTTTAAAAACGCAAAACGTAGATCCGGATTATTTACGAGAAATGGAAAAAGATATCAATCGGTTTCAAACTATAACCGATCGATTTTCTAAAATCGGCTCTGTTCCCACTTTAGAAAAAATGGACTTAGTAGAGACCGCAGTGGGTTCTTTCGAATATATAGAAAGTCGAAGTTCAAGACTGATAACCTTTTCTATCGAAAGCCCAGAAAACCCAATTTACGTCAATCTCAATGAGCAATTATTAAATTGGACCATCGAAAATTTGGTAAAAAACTCCATAGATGCCGTGCGCGGTGAAGGTCAAATCTCCTTAAAAATAAAAGAAGATCAGAAGTGGGCCTATCTGCAACTCAGCGATACGGGAAAAGGGATTTCCAAGCGAAATTTCAGAAGTATTTTCAAACCCGGAGAGACCTCTAAAAAGCGCGGTTGGGGCTTGGGTTTATCGCTTGCTAAACGAATTGTAGAAGAATATCACAATGGCAGAATAAAAGTGCTAAAAAGTGAAATCGGGAAAGGGACTACCTTTGAAATTAAGTTGAGAAAGTTGAAATGATTGGTTTTTCACGAATACAACTCGCCTTCTATGATTTTCACAAAAGCTTAAAAACCCAAAGGTTGACCTTGGTATCCCGGTAATTTAATTATCAGCTTTATACTGTTTAGCAATAGCCTTTGCGGTTTCTGCAAACTCCTCATCCGACAATTCAGCAACTTGTTTAAAATCGATATCCTTCATCTTACTCAGCGGAATGAGATGCACGTGAACATGCGGAACTTCTAACCCAACAACCGCTAAACCCACGCGATTACAGTCAATGATTTTTTCAATGGCCAAAGCAACTTTTCTGGAAAAAGCCATTAATTCCATATAAGTTTCTTCGTCTAAATCCCAGACTTTATCTACTTCCTCTTTAGGAATACACAAGGTATGCCCTTTTGTATTGGGACTGATGTCTAAAAAAGCTAAGAACTTTTCAGTTTCTGCTACTTTATGGGCAGGTATTTCTCCTTTTATGATTTTCGTGAATATTGATGCCATGGTTTTAAGTGTTTTAAATTGATGAATTATTTTTGCTTTTCAAACGCTTTACAGTTTTGAACTTCACGTAGAAATTTCATTTCTTTGTTTTGAAAGCGAATGTCTGAAAGATAATAAAACAACATTAATCTTTATCAAGAAACCAAATAAAGATTATCCTCAGTTTAATACCCCAAGGTTTCGCGTACTCTATTTAAAACTCCTCGAGCGACAATTCTTGCTTTTTCAGCTCCTTTTTCTAATGCAGCATCCAGCTTTTCTCGATTTTTCATATAGTGGGCAAATCTTTCCCGTTCAACTTGATATTTCTCTACCAGGAGTTCATATAAAGCTTGTTTGGCATGGCCATATCCATATCCACCGGCTTCATAGTTTTCTCGCATTTGTTTGATTTGTTCATCAGAAGCTACAAGTTTATAAATATTAAACACATTACAATCATCGGGATTCTTAGGTTCTTCAAGTGGCGTACTGTCGGTTTGAATATGCATCACTTGTTTTCTCAACTTCTTATCAGGCTGAAAGAGATCGATGAAATTTCCTCGAGATTTACTCATTTTCTCTCCGTCTGTTCCCGGTATGACTTCTACATTATCCAGGATTTTTGGTTCTGGCAGTACAAATATCTCTTCCCCCACACTGGCGTGAAATCTCGAAGCCACATCTCTGGTCATTTCAATATGTTGCAATTGATCTTTACCAACCGGAATATACTGCGCATCATACAACAAAATATCCGCTGCCATCAACATCGGATAGGTAAACAACCCTGCATTCACATCTCCCAATCTATCAGCTTTATCTTTAAACCCGTGTGCTAATGTCAACCGTTGATATGGAAAAAAACAATTCAAATACCAAGTTAATTCAGTGGTCTCCGGCACGTCACTTTGACGATAAAACACAGTTTTATCAACATCCAATCCGAAAGCCAACCAAGCCGCAGCCACGGCATAAGTATTTTCACGCAACAATTCTGCATCTTTGATTTGTGTTAGCGTATGAAGATTGGCAATAAAAAGAAAAGAGTCATTTTCCGATGCATTAGCCATCTCAATTGCGGGGATAATTGCGCCGATTAAGTTGCCCAAATGAGGTACTCCGGTACTTTGAATGCCTGTAAGAATTCGTGCCATAATTATAATTTTTGGTAAAGATAATTTTTTTAAGATTTACAATGGACAGAAATTGTTAATTTTGCCGACAATGAATTGGTTTTTAAAAATAGCGAACGGGATTTATCGACTTTGGTTTTATATCCTTATCGGAATAGCAACCCTTGTGTTGTTTCCATTTTTATTCTTTTTCACCATCAAAGAGACGCAATATCGCACTTTTTATAAAGTTGCCCGTGTTTGGGGTGGGATTATTGTTTATGGAATGGGTTTTTACCCCCGGGTTAAACGTCTTTCGAAATTACAAAAAGACAAAAGTTATATTCTGGTGGCCAATCACACTTCCATGATTGACATTATGATGATGTATTGTGTGATTCGTCAGCCATTTGTATTTGTAGGAAAAAAAGAACTGACCAAACTCCCGGTGTTCGGCTTCTTTTACAAACGTTCCTCTATCGTAGTTGATAGAGCTAATTTACGAAGCAGAAACGCTGTTTTTGGTCAGGCACAAAGGCGGATTAATCAAGGCAATAGCATTTGTCTTTTTCCCGAAGGCGGAGTTCCTAAAAATCATAAACTTTTACTCGATAAATTTAAAGACGGGCCGTTTAGAATGGCCATAGATCATCAAATTCCGGTTGTTCCAATAGTGTTTTATGACAATAAGCAAGGTTTTCCCTATAAATTTGGAAAAGCACATCCCGGGAAATTACGGGTCAAAATCTTTCCTCCTATTTCTACAAAAGGATTGGACAGTAAAAACCACAAAGCCGAATTACGAGCAAAAACCAGAGCTTTAATCTATAAAGAATTATCCAATCCTACATTTTAGAAACGCATACTTACCCCGGAATACACGCCGAAAAAATAGGGTTTAAAACCTCCATTATCTCCGCTAAATCCGTTGATTTGATATTTAAAAGTGGGTTCGATATTAAGATTAAATGTTTCTGTGATATTATATTCTAAACCAACCCCGATATTGGTAGTAAAACTTACAGAATTAAGATTATTGGCTCGACCGAGATTGGTAGTTCCCATTTCTGAATTAAGCCTTACCAAATCGTCTTTTAAAAACAGTGTACTGGCACCCCCAATCACATTTATTCCAAATCTTTTATCTAAAACGGCAAGTTCAACTTCAACAGGCACCTCGATATATTCTAATTGTTGATTTAATTTTCCGAACGTATAAGGAGCAGCAGAATTATTAGAAACTTCACCCGGTCTTTTCAAGATCGCATTCTTAGTCACTACCGAAATATTTCTTGCTTCCGGATTATTTCTTACGCTTTTTAATCCTTGACTCCCAGAAGAAGCAATATAAGCGATATCCGGAGTATTATAACTCATATTTACTTTACTCACCCCGGTTCTTACCTTAACTCTTTTGCTTACCGCATAAGAAACATCTATTCCGTAGGACATGGTCACCTCTCCTTCTGATTTATTTCCAGCAAATGAAGGATCTACCGCACTCCCGCCCTTCATACTATTGTAATATATAGGAGCTACGTTGGGCCGAATAGCAAATCTATTACTTAATGTCGAGGTGTTTTGTTCATCTTTATCAAGGGTTTCCTGTTTTTCGATTTCATCAAATAGGGACTTCCCTTCAGATTCGATCAACTCAGGATTTTCCGTGATTGAAGCTTCCGCTAATTTTTCAGTTTGCATAATTCCTCCAACATTTCGATTTAATCTTTTTTCTTCTTCTAATACGCTTAAAAAATCAATCAAACTTGTTTCTTGGTTGTTATTTTCTATTTCGTATTGTGTCGTCGTCTCCGCTTTGGCTAAATCACTTGCTCTTTTCGATTTATCCTCTTTTTGGGTGAATTGCTTAGATTCTGATTTAGCTTCATTATTTTCTGACGAAACCAAGTTTTGACCTGTCATCTCGGTATCATCATCGGTTATATGCTCGCTTTCAAAGTTTGTTTGATCAATTTTATCTTTATCGGATTGACTTCTGGAAATAGATTTCTGTGTTTGTTCTGGAGTTTCGACTTCTTCTTGACTAACGACGGTTGGATTTTGATCGGTATTAAACCAGAAGCTTCCAACCATAAATAGGACAAGTAAAACAGCAGCAATTCCTGCAATTTTAAACCAAATCGGGAATAATCTTTTCCGAGAATCTTTTTTCTCGATCAGTTTCTCTCTGATTTGATCCCAGTTTTTTTCAGAAGGAGAGGCTTCAAAATCTCTAAATTTCTCCTGAAACAAACGGTCTATATTTTTCTTATTTTCTTTCATTTCACAAACCTGATTAATGTCTGACTTTCCTCCAGCTTTCGTTTTAAGTTTTGGCGTGCACGGGCTAAGTTTGATTTGGAAGTGCCTTCTGAAATATTTAAAAAATCAGCAATTTCTTTATGTGAGTATCCGTCGAGCACATATAAATTAAAAACCATACGATACCGATCGGGAAGCTCTTGGATGATTTTCAAAAGGAAATCCAAGCTCACTTCTTCTTCTCTCAGGGTAACCTCCTGAGCTTCTTTTATCGATTCTTCATCTACAATACGAAAAACGCTTTGTTTACGATAAGTTTGTAAAGCGGTATTCATCGTAATTCGCTTTAACCAACCTTCAAAAGAGCCTTTATTTTTATACTGATGAATTTTTTCAAAGATGACCAAAAAAGCTTCTTGCAGATTATCTTCTGCTTCATGATAATTTCTGGAGTATTTTAAGCTGACCCCGAATAACTTGGGCGCAAAGAGACGGTATAATTCCTCTTGTGCCTTCAAGTCACCTTTTTTACAACCTTTTATGATTTTTTTCACTCCCAAATTATCCGGGTTATAAAATATTATCTTATTTCAATTCTCTTGGTCAAATATATTGGTTGACCCTTATCATCCGTACCTTGCCAAAACTTAAGTACATAATTATCTTTACGGCGCACATCAAACTCCAACACAGCAAATTCTTTTTTTGGCGTGGAATAGACCGA
>DATGSA010000105.1:0-6383 GCA_035303085.1 Flavobacteriaceae bacterium | reverse complement strand
AAAGTTTGAAATCGGGAAAGCTGTAAACCTACAAGAAGGTTCTGATGTAACGTTGATTGCAACCGGCCATTTGGTTTGGGAAACTTTATTGGCTGCCGAGGAATTGGATAAAAAAGGAATTTCTGCTGAAGTGATTAATATCCACACTATCAAACCAATCGATAAAGAAGCGATTCTAAAATCTGTTCAAAAAACAGGTTGTGTGGTCACTGCAGAAGAGCATAATTATTTCGGCGGATTGGGAGAAAGTGTCGCTCGCGTGTTAGCAGAAAACCATCCAACTCCACAAGAATTTGTCGCTACACAAGATACTTTTGGCGAAAGCGGAAAACCGGATGAGTTGATGGATAAATACGGTTTGAACGCTAAAGCAATTATCGAAAAGACGGAAAAAGTTTTAGAGAGGAAAGGGTAGTTCAATGAATCAAGGATTCAATGAATCAAGGAGACAAGGAATCAATAAAGGGTTCAGGGATTCAGGGTTCAGGGATTCAGGGATCAATGAATTAAGGGTTGAATAAGCCATAGATGTAACGTTTTCACATTAATCCTGACAGGTTTTCGAAAACTTGTCAGGATATTTTTTGCTTTAAACGTTTAAAATCTGCACTTTGACGACTTTCAGAATTGAGATTTACAAAACTTAAAGGATGATAAAGGATAATTTCAAATCACTTTAGTCAAATACACAGCGTGAATGTTGGGCTAAAGCCCTATTGCATAGATTCCTTTGTGTCAGTCCGCTAAAGCAGACTGTAATAGATAATTTTTGCTTCTAAAATTAAAGCTAACTGCAAAACATCCTGAAGAGCTCAATCCTCACTAAAAGCTCTATCCGTTTTTCTCTCAATAATTAATAACGCTATAGCTAATTATTACCGTTGGATTTATCCAACGGACTCAATTACACCACTCTATTTCGGGCTTTAGCCCAATTTGAGCTATGCTTGGTATCAAACAATGGTAAACTTAAACCTTTCAAATTCAATCCTTCACTTCTTAAATCCTTCACCCTACTTCTCCCTTTCTTTTCTTCGCATCTTTTTTACAATTGGAATATCTTTAATCCTTTTTAATCGTCCTACGGACTTGGCTACCAGCATCGAAACGGCGGCATCACCAGTGACATTCACGCTGGTTCTACACATATCCAATGGTCGGTCGACTGCAAAAATCAGAGCTAATCCGGCTTCGGGGATTCCGGCTTGGGCGAGAACAATTACTAACATTACCATTCCGGCACCGGGCACTGCAGCGGAACCGATAGAAGCTAAAGTGGCTGTTGCGACAATTCCCATTTGGGCAGCAAAAGAAAGATCCATTCCAAAAGCTTGGGCGATGAATACAGCTGCTACGGCTTGATACAGACTGGTTCCATCCATATTAATCGTCGCGCCAATCGGCAACACAAAACTGGCTACATCGCTCTCTACGCCTAAGTGATCTTCTACTTGCTCCATTGTTACCGGAAGTGTGGCTGCACTCGAACTGGTTGAAAATCCTAACAATTGCGCAGGAGAAATACCTTTAATAAAAAATCCGGGTTTTCTTTTGGTGAACAGCCCCACTAATAGCGCATAAAATACGATCATCAATAATAAGCCTAAAAGAACACAAAAAGCATACATCGCTAAAGCCGCAAAAAGATCGGCGCTGGGTGACTCTACTACCAACGCTGCCAAAAGTGCAAACACTCCATAAGGAGCAGTAAGCATAATAATATCGATCATTTTTAAAATGACATCGTTAAAACCATCGAAGAATTTCTTAACGGGAGCACCGGCTTTTTCGGGAATTAAAATCAGGGAAACCCCGAAAAAAATCGCAAAGAAAATCACTTGTAACATATTGCCGTTATAGCTCGAAGCTCCGATAATATTCTCCGGAACCAAATCGACTAAAGGCTGCAACGGACCTTCTTCTTTTTGCTGTTCTGCTGTTTCTCTTGCCATTAGAGTTTCACCGCCATAACTTTCTACAAGATCTACCCGTGTCTCATCTGAAATAGTATTTCCGGGTTTGACTAAATTGACAATCAACAGACCAGTACTAACCGCTATGACAGTAGTCATAATATACAAACCAATAGTACGGATGCCCATTTTAGACAATTTGGAAATATCTTTGAGATCGGAAATCCCCTTGATTAAAGATCCTAAAATCAAAGGAACAGCGATTAGCTTTAAAGCATTGATAAAAATAGTACCGAAAGGTTTAATCCAATCGCCTATAAATTGTGGTCCCCAAGAAAAGTTGGTTAGAATTAAAGCGAACAATACTCCTGCCGCCATTCCGATGAGAATCTGCCAATGCAATGCTAATTTTTTCATATTCAATCTAATCTAACTAAAATATTATTATAAACGCTGTTGCAACAACTGAAAATCAGCTAAAGCCAATGCTGCCATCGCTTCCACAATCGGCACTGCTCGCGGCACTACACAAGGATCGTGACGACCTTTTCCATGCATTTCCACTTTTTCAAGTTTGGTATTAATCGTTTCTTGCGATTGCATTAAAGTTGCCACAGGTTTAAAAGCTACTTTAAAATAAATAGGCATGCCGTTGGAAATTCCTCCTTGGACACCGCCGCTATAATTGGTTTTGGTTTTTCCAGACTCCAGAAATTCATCGTTGTGTTGACTTCCTCTCATTTTTGATCCGGAAAACCCACTTCCATATTCAAAACCTTTGACCGCATTGATCGACAACATCGCTTTGCCTAATTGGGCATGTAATTTATCGAAAACCGGCTCGCCTAAACCCGCAGGTACATTTTCAATATAACAAGAAACTACACCTCCAACGGTATCTCCTTGTTTTCTGATTTTCTTGATGTAGTCTTCCATCTCTTTTGCCAATGAAGCGTCTGGACATCTAACCGGGTTTTGTTCGATTTGCTCAAAATCCAATTCCGCAAAATCCTTTTCCAAACTCAACTCGCCTACCGCTGAAACAAAAGCGGTAATTTTAATACTTTTCAAAAACTGTTTTGCAATTGCACCAGCCACTACCCTGCACGCCGTTTCTCTGGCACTCGATCTTCCCCCTCCCCTATAATCGCGAAATCCATACTTTTTATCGTAGGTGAAATCCGCATGACTGGGGCGATACAGTTCTTTAATATGCGAATAATCCTTCGGTTTATGATCTTTATTTTCTATCATAAATCCGATTGGCGTTCCGGTTGTCTTGCCTTCAAAAATACCGGAAAGTAGTTTTACCTCATCGGTTTCTTTGCGTTGGGTGGTGATTTTGGATTGTCCGGGACGACGGCGACTTAGTTCGTGTTGAATTTTTTCTATGTCCAATTCGATTCCGGCTGGGCAACCGTCAATCACTCCTCCTATGGCTTCTCCGTGAGATTCCCCATAAGTAGTTAATTTAAATAAACTTCCGAACGAATTGCCTGCCATAACTTGAATTTCAACAAATGTAATTTTTTAAAATGAGTTAGTGAAATAAGTAGTTAAGAAATTGGTTGTTAGGAAGGATTGTTAGCGTCAATTGCGATTTACCTCAAGAATAATTTTAATTTTGTCGCTATGGAGTACCGAAAACTTAAGAACAGTGAACTAGACCGGAAAACAGTTGAAGATTTTAGAGCAGCTGAAAAAATGCCGATTTCTATTGTTTTGGACAATGTACGAAGCGCCAACAATATCGGTTCTGTTTTCAGAACCGCGGATGCTTTTTTATTGAAGAAACTATACCTCTGTGGGGTTTGTGCTACACCTCCGGATAAAGGGATCAGAAAAACTGCTTTGGGAGCTACGGAAAGTGTGGATTGGGAATATATAGAAGATCCGCTCGCGTTAGTTGAAAAACTAAAAACCGAAGGCGTCAAAATACTTTCTATCGAACAAGCGGAGCAAGCGGTGATGTTGAATGACTTTCAGCCGGAATCCAACCAAGAATATGCGGTGGTGTTTGGCAATGAAGTGAAAGGCGTACAACAAAAAATAGTTTCAGCAAGTGATGAAGTTATTGAAATCCCACAGTTAGGCACTAAGCATTCTTTAAATATCTCCGTTAGTGCTGGCGTGGTTTGCTGGGATTTGTTTTCGAAATTGTTGTAGTGATTAAATTTAAACTTTTCCAAAGCTCTCGAATCCTCCTTGTACTTTGGAAAAGTTTATGAGTTCTCTTTGAAATAGATATAGCAACAAGAGGATTTCGTGCTTGGGTTTCGTGTTTGAACTTTTCCAAAGTCCTTGGGGTTCGTTGTGAAACTTTGAAAAGTTGGCAGAGGATATTTTTTTACAAATAAAAAAAGCGCCGACTTCATTGAAATCGGCACCTTATTTATTTTCTAAATTCTCTCCTCTTATTGTTCACTCAGCATAGCTAAAAACTCATCTAAGTTAGGTAGAATAATGATTCGGGTTCTTCTATTTTTTCCCCGTCCTTCTGCAGTATCATTATCGGCAACGGGCATAAAACTACTTCTTCCCGAAGCGATGAGCTGATCTCCACCTACTCCGTATTTATCTTGTAAAATTCTAACTACCGCTGCAGAACGTCTTAAACTTAAATCCCAATTATCTATGATATAAGAATCTTCTACCAACGTTTGGGAATCTGTATGTCCTTCCACTAAAACATCAATACTCGGTTCGGAGTTTGTCAGTTCAGCGATTTTGCTCAACATGTTATAAGCTTTAGGATTCACGTTATAGCTCCCACTTCTGAACAATAGATTATCGGATATCGTAATTTCAACTACGGTGCGGTCAACGTGAACATCTAAATCCTCTTCATCTTCATCTCCAAAAGATTTTTTGAGGTTATAGGCTACGGCCAAGTCCATAGAATCACCCAATGTTTTTGCTTTGGCCAATTCTTCTTGATTTACATGTTTCAGGGTTTCCCGCATGTCAGACCTTGACTTGTTAGAGATAATCATTCCCTCGTCGGTCAAATCATATTTCTTATCGCTTTTTTCTATAAGGTCCTCATTTTTATCTTGTAAAGCACTGATTCGCGCATAGTAATTATCGACCTTATTTTGGATCTCTTCCAATTCTGCATTGGATTTGTAAAGCTGTGATTGGCTGTCTTCATATTTGTCCTCCAATTCCGTGTATTTCTTTTTGGATACACAAGAAGCGGTAAATATTAATAATCCGATGCCGCCTAATAAAATTAGTCGTTTCATTATTGATAGATTTTTGGTTAATAATGTAATATTAAGCCATTGCATCGACAATTGTAAAATGAAAATGTTATATTTTTATTAATACCTATAGAAGAGGTTGATTTTCACATTTTTATATAATTCGATATAAAACCCAAAAAAAGTGTTTTGGGAAAAGCTTTGGTCAAATTATTTCGCGATCTTATTTACGAAAAACAATGTTTCTCCGTTCTAAAACCTTAGTAATTTACGTATTCTGTAATTTCTAATCCGTAACCCACAATACCAACTCTTTTAGTTTTTTCCGAATTGGATAGCAGTTTAATTTTACTGATTCCCAAATCATGCAGAATTTGTGCGCCAATTCCAAAATCCTTATTGTCCTGGTCTATTCTTGGTGCTTTGATTAACCCTTCTTCATCTTCTTGTAAGGTCTTAAGCTCTCGCAATCTTTTCAAAAGACTTTTACTCGCATTTTTTGGATTTAAAAAAACCATCGCTCCGCATTTTTCTTTGTTCAATGCTTTAAACATCCTATCGAGTTTTTTATGTGAATCTCCTGTCAGCGTGCCTAAAATATCGTTATTGATTACCGCGGAGTTCATACGCACCAAAACGGGCTCATCCGTTGCCCACTGACCTTTGGTGAGGGCAATATGAATTTGATCATTGGTCGTTTGCCTATAAGCTCTTACTCTATATTTCCCAAAACGCGTGTGCATGTTGAAATCTTCTTTTTTCTCAATCAACGAATCGTGCTGCATGCGATAGGCCACCAAATCTTCAATAGAAATAATTTTGAGATCAAATCTTTCTGCCACCTCTAAAAGTTGTGGCAATCTGGCCATACTACCGTCTTCATTAAGAATTTCCACCAAAATCCCGGCAGGTTCCAATCCGGCCAATCGAGCAAGATCTACGGTTGCTTCGGTATGACCGGTTCTTCTTAGCACTCCACCATTTTTAGCTCTTAATGGGAAGATATGTCCCGGCCGACCCAAGTCTTCAGGAGTAGTAGATTTATCAACTAAAGATTTAATAGTTTTTGACCGATCGTGAACAGAGATTCCGGTTGTACAACCATGCCCTTTCAAATCGACAGAAACAGTAAATTGTGTATTATGCAGAACAGTATTATCGGTTACCATTAAATCCAACTCAAGTTCTTTACTGCGCTCTTCAGTGATCGGCGCACAAATCAAACCTCTACCGTGCTTGGCCATAAAGTTGACCATTTCCGGAGTAA